>NZ_JAVJQN010000151.1:0-10204 GCF_040218245.1 Coleofasciculus sp. E1-EBD-02
CATTGGTCATTGGTCATTGGTCATTGGTCATTGGTCATTGGTCATTGGTCATTGGTCATTGGTCATTGGTCATTGGTCATTGGTCATTGGTCATTGGTCATTGGTCATTGGTCATTGGTCATTGGTCATTGGTCATACGCCCGGAAACCGTAAGGATACTGCCTCTGTCCTCCCCCATGGAACAAAAAGCGAAGCATCCTCTGGTTTCCCCCTTTTGAAGGGGGACGGAAGGGGGATCTAAAAGGGAAGGGGGCTGGGGGGTTAGGTTTTTCCAACTCGCCAGCAGTATCCCTAAGCTGATGAGGTGATCCGGATATAGGGAGATTCTTTTTAAAATATCTTTCTATTTTAACACCAAACTGATTTGAATGGGTAGGTATTATCCCCACAGTTTCTAGAAAAATCACCCAACCTTGACATTAAAAATATTTGTAAAGAATTAGATTGACTTCTCCAAAATTTGCTGATTTAATATCCATGGAGTTACGATAGAGATAGACAGTTAGAGAGAGCGGTAAACGTCCAGGCTAAATAGACCGCAAGGAATAGATTTAGTTAGGATCAACCTTACTGTTCTTCCTAGAGACCCATGACTAGAGTCAAGAGCCTGAGGTACAAATAAAACGCTACGAGTTTTTAGCAGAACCACAATCACCTTAGACTGTTGACCAAACCTTCTAAACAAGAATGGTCAGGGCTACGTCTAACGTTCAAAACTTTGCACAAAAAAAGAGGTAAATAATGCCTATGGTTGGGACAGTTACACCTAAAACATCTACACAAAAGCATGAGACAGCTAGTGTTTTATGCGAACAATGGCAGAATTTTAATCCCGGTAAATGGACGAATGAAATTAATGTCCGGGATTTCATCCAAAAGAATTATACCCCATACACACAAAACGACTCTTTCCTTGCCGGAGCAACGGAACGGACTAAAACACTCTGGCAAAAAGTCTGCGATTTAATGCAGCAAGAGCGGGAAAAGGGTATTTTAGATGTCGATACCAAAGTCCCCACCAGTATCACTGCCCATGCACCGGGTTATATTGATCAAAACCTGGAACAAATTGTCGGCGTCCAAACCGATAAACCGTTAAAACGGGCAATTATGCCCTTGGGTGGTATCCGAGTTGTCAAGAAATCCCTGGAAGCTTACGGCTATCAGCTTGATCCCCAAACAGAAGAGATTTTCACCAACTATCGCAAAACCCATAATGATGGGGTGTTTGATGCCTATACGCGGGAAATGCGGAAGGCGCGACATTCTGGGATCATTACGGGGTTACCGGATGCCTATGGTCGGGGTCGAATTATTGGTGACTATCGCCGGGTTGCACTATATGGAATCACCCGTTTAATTGCGGATAAAAAACAGCAGCAAGATTCCCTGGAATTCGATGCGATTGATGAGTCCGTTATCCAACAACGGGAAGAAATTTCTGAGCAAATTCGGGCGCTAAAAGAACTGCAAGACATGGCAGCTAGCTATGGCTGTGATATTAGCCGTCCGGCGGCAAATGCCCAAGAAGCGGTACAGTGGACGTACTTTGGTTATCTGGGTGCGGTGAAGGAACAAAATGGTGCGGCGATGTCCTTGGGACGGGTGTCTACGTTCCTAGATATTTATGTTGAACGGGACTTAAATAACGGCACGCTGAACGAATCCGAGGCGCAGGAATTAATTGACCATTTCGTGATGAAACTGCGGATGGTGCGTTTCCTGCGGGCACCAGCTTACAATGAACTGTTCTCCGGTGACCCGGTTTGGGTAACCGAAGCCATTGGCGGCATGGGTGAAGATGGTCGTCCGTTGGTGACGAAGACCAGTTTCCGTTTCTTGCATACGCTTTATAACTTGGGTCCTGCACCGGAACCAAATTTAACGGTACTGTGGTCAGAACGGCTACCGATGAACTTTAAGCGGTTCTGCGCCAAGGTATCGGTAGAAACCAGTTCGATTCAGTACGAGAACGATGACCTGATGCGATCGCACTATGGTGATGATTATGGCATTGCCTGCTGTGTATCGGGAATGCCGATTGGCAAACAGATGCAGTTCTTTGGCGCACGGGTTAACCTGGCGAAAGCCTTACTCTATGCGATTAATGGCGGTAAGGATGAAAAAGCGGGCGAACAAATCGGTCCGGAACTGGCAGCGATTACCTCAGAGTACCTTGATTATGACGAGGTGATGGGGAAATTCGACCAAATGATCGAGTGGTTGGCGAAACTCTACGTCAATACCCTCAACGTAATCCACTATATGCACGATAAATATTGTTATGAGCGTTTGGAAATGGCGCTGCATGACCGGGATGTTTATCGGACAATGGCATGTGGGATTGCTGGCTTGTCGGTGGTTGGCGATGCGTTATCGGCGATTAAATATACCAAGGTGAAAGTTATTCGCAATGACCAGGGTCTCGCCGTAGACTATCAGGTAGAAGGAGATTATCCCAAGTTTGGCAATAACGATGATCAAGCAGATGAGATTACTGCCAACCTGGTGAAAGCGTTTATGGATAAAGTCCGCAAGAATAAGACTTATCGCGGCGCTGTTCCTACCCAGTCGATTCTCACGATTACCTCCAATGTAGTGTACGGGAAGAAGACCGGAAGTACCCCTGATGGACGCAAAGCTGGGGAACCCTTTGCCCCGGGTGCGAACCCGATGCATGGTCGTGATAGCAATGGCGCGATCGCAGCCTTGGCTTCAGTGGCGAAACTACCGTATGAACATGCCCAAGATGGGATTTCTTATACGTTCTCCATTGTGCCGCAAGCGTTGGGTAAGACGGATGATGCGAAGGTGACTAATTTGGTGGGAATGCTGGATGGGTATTTCCATGATGAGGGTCATCATATCAATATCAATGTCTTCAATCGCGATACTCTGCTAGATGCGATGGATCATCCAGAGAAATACCCGCAGTTAACGATTCGGGTATCGGGTTATGCGGTGAACTTTATTAAGTTAACCCGCGAACAGCAACTGGATGTGATTAATCGCACATTCCACGAACGGATTTAGGTGCAATAGTTTTGGTTCGCCGAAATCCTAGATATAGATATAGCGTAGGGTGGGCATTGCCCACCAGCTAAAACGACAAAGCGAAGGATCACGCACCAGGTTTCCTCGAATAAAGCCAAGTCGGGGCGGGTTTAGTTACATCTGGGTGCTTTCGTAAACGATAGTTGTGAAACCCGCCCCTACACACGGGCGGGTTTAGTTACATCTAGGTGCTTTCGTAAACGATAGTCATCAAATCTGCCCCTACCGACGAATAATGCCACGTTTGGAACACTCAACATTTGAACTATGGTAATGCAATCATCAATTTCTCAATCCCCAATCGCCACTCCTAAAACCTCTGTAAAAGGACGCATTCACTCCTTAGAAAGCTGCGGTACGGTGGATGGTCCAGGTATCCGCTTTGTTATTTTTACCCAGGGTTGTCCCCTGCGTTGTCTTTATTGTCACAATCCGGATAGTCGCTGTATTCGTGAAGGTCAGGAGGTTACGGTTGATGAACTGATGACCCAGATCCCAAAGTATCGTTCCTACATGCGCTTTTCCGGCGGCGGCGTTACCATAACAGGGGGTGAACCCTTGATGCAGCCGGAATTTGTCCGCGAAATTTTCCGACGTTGCCAAGACCAAGGGATTCATACCGCCCTAGATACGTCGGGTTATGTCAACTTGGATGTCGCTAAACCTGTACTGGATCATGCCGATTTGGTCTTGTTGGACATCAAATCCTTTGATCCCAAAATTTATTTTAAGATTACCAACGTTTCCCTCGAACCGACACTCGCGTTTGCCCAGTATCTGAGTGAGATTAAAAAGCCAACCTGGATTCGCTTTGTCCTAGTTCCCAATTTATCCGATAACCTAGAGAGTATCGAGGGATTAGCCCAGTTTGTCTCTAGCTTGGACAATGTGGAAAAAGTCGAAGTTCTGCCGTTTCACAAAATGGGAGAGTATAAATGGCAACAACTAGGGTATGACTATCAGCTTAAAGACACACCCTCGCCAACGCCCCAACAGGTACAGCAGGTTATGGACATCTTTCAAAGACAGGGGCTGAATGTGCAGTAAGATTGAGGTGTAGACCATGGACGGGAAAGAAAATCTCTATTTATGTATGGGTTCAGCGTGTCATCAATTGGGTGTTTATGAAGTATTACCCAAAATTCAGCAGTTGATTAGCACCTACAATTTGGAGGATAAGGTTGAATTAAAGGGTTCCTTTTGTTTGGAAACCTGTAGCGCTGGTATTGTGATGAAGTTTAAGGATAAATTTTTTGTCAATATCAATGCTAACAATGTTGAGCAAAAGTTTAAACAAGAGATTCTGCCTTGTATTCAATGATGTATAGGGAGAGGGAACAGGGAACAGGGAACAGGGAACAGGGAACAATAAGTTTCACTTAACCTGGCAATAGCACCTTGATCAATAAATACTATGGCAAGTAATGATAAGAGTTTGTGGGAATTATTGTGGCGGTATGATCCCAACGGTTTGATTGTCGTGGATAAAGATATGACAATCAAGCTGGTGAATCCTGCCTTTTGCAAAATGTTTAATGTAGAACAGGAGGCGACTATTGGTGAGTCCGCCTCCACTATTTTGACAGATGTCAGTGATTTTCAACGAGTCTGGGATAATGATGAGGTGATTCAGGGGAAGGAAAAAGAGTACGCTAATCACCAACTTTATGTCAGAGAAGTTATTTTTCCGATTAAAGAGGAAAATATAATTGCAGCTATTTTGGTGAATATGAGTTATGAGTTACAGCGTAAGCGAGAATTGATAAAAGTTAAGCGGGAAACGGTGGAAAAGGTTAATGAGGTGGTGGATAATCAAATGAAAGTTGTCCAAGAAATTGCGGGGATATTAGGAGAAACGACGGCAACAACGAAGGTGAGTCTATTGAAGATTATTCAAATGGTGGAACAGGAGATGGGGTAGAAAATAGGTTAGGAAGCAGGGGAAGTAGGGGGAGCAGGGGAAGCAGGGGGAGCAGGGGGAGCAGGGGAAGCCATGTAGAGACGTAGCATGCTACGTCTGGGAGCAGGGGGAGTAGTCGTTTAACACTATAATATAAAAGCTTATGAGTCGTGATCATTTTCTGGATATCTATGATTTAAGCTTAAATAAAAAGGGAGAGGAACTGTGTGGCGACCAGGTTAAGTTTATCAAGACAAAGGATAAAACAACGATTGTTTTATCGGATGGGTTGGGAAGTGGTGTCAAGGCGAATATCCTGGCAACGCTGACGACGGAAATCTTGATCACCATGTTGAATGCCGATCTGCCTCTAACCGAGGTGATTGAAACGGTGATTGGTACGTTGCCAATTTGTAGTGTCCGGAAAATTGCTTACGCCACGTTTACTATAATTCGGATTAATCATAAAACTAATAAATTTAAAGTTATAAACTTTGACAACCCCCCCATTTTTCATTTTAGGAAAGGAAAACCTGTCCCGGTTGAAACCCGAACCGAGAAAATTCTGGAGAAAGATATTGTTATTTCCGAAGGGCATTTAGAACGGGGAGATTTCCTGGGGGCGATTAGTGATGGCGTCTTGTATGCGGGGCTGGGTGCGGTCTTAAATTTTGGCTGGGGCTGGGAAAATATTGCCAAATACATTGAAAGCCTATATATTCGGGATACCTACACTGCTCGTAATATTGTCCGTAAAGTGATTGGCGAAACGCACAACCTCTATCAAGGGAAAATTGGGGATGATGCCACGTTTGTGGGCGTCTGTGTGCGGAAGCGTAATGAGTTAATGATTTTTACCGGACCCCCTCTAGATCAACGTCACGATCAGGTTTATGTGGAACGCTTATTAAACTTTGAGGGCAGAAAAGTGATCTGTGGTGGAACCACGGGAAATATTGTGGGCAAATATCTGGGTGAAGAGGTAGAAATGGATATTGCCACGATGCGACCAGATTTGCCACCGATTGGGAAGTTAAGCCAAATTGACCTGGTAACTGAAGGGATATTAACGATCTCCAAAAGCCTAGAAATCTTAAAAAAATGTAAATGTGATATCGATCGCTTACCGAGTGATCGCAATGGGGCGGCGCTTCTGGCTAAGGAAATCTTGATGGCGGATTCGGTACTTTTCTTGGTGGGGCAGAAAATTAACGAATTTTACCAAAATCCGCTGTTACCCAAAAACATTTCCATCCGCCGAAATTTAGTAGAAGAGGTAGTGAAGTATTTGCAAAATCACAAAAAAGAAGTCCAGTTAGAATACTGCTAAGTTAGGTCAGTGGAGATCAAGGGGAATGATGTTAGGTTCTGTAAACATCCAGTCAAGCCTGACGAAGGACAAAGGACATACAACCAATGACAAATGACCAATGGGTGGTGATTGGCTATGGGAATACGCTGCGGCGGGATGACGGTGTGGGTCAAGTTGTGGCAATGCGGGTACAAGAGTGGGGATGCCTGGGAGTGCGATCGCTTTCCCGGCACCAACTGACTCCAGAATTGGCACAAACCTTAGCCACTGTGGAGGGGGCGATTTTTGTGGATGCTTATCCGGTATCTGGAGAGACAGCCACGGTGCAAGTCTTTCCCCTGCGATCGGAGGATGCTGATACAATCTCGGTCGGGCATCATTGTGATCCGCGATCGCTGTTAGCGTTAGCCCAAGCCCTTTATGATCATTCTCCCTCCGCTTGGCTGGTTACTATCCCCGCTGTTGACTTCGAGTTTGGCGAAACCCTCTCACCTATTGCCCAACAGGGAGTTACCGACGCCCTGCTTCATATTCATCGCCTGTTGGCAATACAAGCGGAATCGCCGACTCAATTATCATCAGGTTGCACCGAGATGGGGCAGCAGGGGCAGCAGGGGCAGCAGGGGCAGCAGGGGCAGCAGGGGGAGATAGGGGAGATGGTGAGTTAATTCACGCGCCATACCCTCGAACTAACTGAAGGGTAAAACTTCAAACTATTATCTTCCTCACCTTCCTCATCTTCCTCATCTTCCTCATCTTCCTCACCTTCCTCATCTTCCCCACCTTCCTCACCTTCCCCAACTGAGATGGCAGATTATCAGGGAGAACCCTAGGTTTTAATCCTTGTGTGTTCAGTGTTAACCGTTCCGTTTCAATTTTTCCCCAGACGTATTAATAAGGAAAGGAAAAAACAATGGTTAAGCCACTTAAACCAACCACCGATCCAGCGTATGATATTCTGCGTTCGGAACGTCAACCCCTGCACTCCTTCTTCGCCCCCGATACCGTTGCTGTGATTGGGGCGACGGATAAAGAGGGCAGTGTGGGGCGAACCCTGCTATGGAATTTAATGAGTAATCCCTTCGGGGGAACCATTTTTCCAGTCAATCCCAAACGCCATAGTGTCTTGGGAATTCCTGCTTATTCGAGTATTAAAGACATACCTGATCCCGTGGATCTGGCGATCATTGCCATACCCGCCCCTTTTGTACCCGGCGTTGTCCAAGAGTGTGTTGAGGTTGGCGTAAAAAGTGCGATTATTATTTCAGCGGGATTTAAAGAAACAGGGTCTAAGGGAGTTGAATTAGAAAAGCAAATCCTGGAAACCGCCCGGGGCAAGATGCGAATTATTGGTCCGAATTGCCTGGGTTTAATGAGTCCGCGCAGTGGGTTAAATGCTACTTTTGCCAGTACCATGGCGCGTCCTGGTAATTTGGCGTTTATTAGTCAGAGTGGGGCATTATGTACCGCTGTCCTCGATTGGAGTTTCTGGGAAAATGTCGGCTTTAGCGCCTTTATTTCCATTGGTTCGATGATGGATGTAAGTTGGGGGGATCTGATTTACTATCTCGGTGATGATCCCCACACCCATAGCATCGTCATTTATATGGAATCCATTGGCGATGCCCGATCCTTCCTTTCAGCGGCGCGGGAAGTGGCATTAACCAAGCCGATTATCGTGATTAAAACCGGGCGAACCGAAGCCGCCGCCAAGGCATCAGCCTCCCATACCGGATCTTTAGCAGGTAGCGATGATGTCCTGGATGCCGCCTTCCGCCGCTGTGGTGTAGTTCGCGTGAATACCATCTCCGAACTGTTTGATATGGCGGAGGTGTGGGCGAAACAACCCCGTCGTCCCAAAGGACCCCGCTTAACCATTATTACTAATGCTGGGGGACCAGGGGTATTAGCAACAGACGCCCTAATTAGCGCGGGTGGTTCATTGGCAGAACTCTCGGAGGATACGGTAACTGCCCTCAACGAAATCCTGCCCCGCCATTGGAGTCATGGCAACCCCATTGATATTCTCGGTGATGCTGATCCCGATCGCTATACCAAAGCCCTTGACATTGCGGTTGAAGATCCCAACAGCGATGGCTTGCTGGTGATTCTCACGCCCCAAGCCATGACTGATCCTACCCAAATTGCCGAACAGTTAAAACCTTATGCCCAGAAAGCTGGGAAACCCGTGTTTGCTAGTTGGATGGGAGGATCAGAAACCAAAACTGGGGAAACCTTACTCAACCGTGCCAGCATTCCCACCTATCCCTACCCTGATGATGCGGCGCGGTTATTTAATTTAATGTGGCAGTACAGCTACAACCTGAGTGGAATCTACGAAACGCCGATTTTACCCTCATCCGAAGAAACCGGACCCGATCGCGCTTTGGCGCAGCAGATGATTGAAACGGCACGCAAGGCGGGACGGACGATTCTGACGGAGTTGGAATCGAAACAACTACTCGCTGCCTATAATATCCCGATTGTGCATACTGGGGTGGCAAAAACAGAAGAGGATGCGGTGAATTGGGCAAATTCTCTGGGATACCCGGTGGTGTTGAAACTCTTCTCGGAAACCATTACCCATAAAACTGATGTGGGTGGGGTTCAGTTAAATCTCACCGATGAAGAAGCGGTGCGTTGGGCGTATAACACGATTAAATCAACGGTGACGGAGAAAGTCGGCGCTGAACATTTCTTGGGGGTTACGGTTCAAGAAATGGTGCGCCAGGATGGTGCTTATGAACTGATTATCGGCAGCATCGTTGATCCGCAGTTTGGACCGGTGTTAGTCTTTGGGTCTGGGGGACAGTTAGTTGAGGTATTCAAGGATCGCGCGATCGCACTCCCACCTCTGAATACTACCCTGGCGCGGCGGATGATCGAACAGACGCAAATCTATAAGGCACTCAAAGGGGTGCGGGGGCGTCAAGCCATTGATTTAGCCGAACTTGAGCAGATTATGGTTCGCTTTAGTCAGTTGGTGATTGAACAGCGTTGGATCAAGGAAATTGATATTAATCCCCTGCAAGCGTCTTCAGATCGACTCATCGCCTTAGATGCCCGGATTATCCTCCACGATTTAGATGTTGAGGAAAACCAACTGCCCAAAACGGCGGTTTGTCCCTATCCTCGGCAGTACGTCACCCCATGGCAGCTTAATGATGGCACGCCGATAACAATTCGTCCGATTCGTCCAGAGGATGAACCTTTAATCGTGCAATTCCACCAAACGCTATCGGAAGAAAGTGTCTATTTGCGTTATTTCAGCTTAATGAAGCTGAGTCGGCGGATTGCCCATGAACGATTAACCCGCATCTGCTTTATCGACTACGATCGGGAAATGGCACTGGTGGCGGACTATAAAAATCCGCAAACCGGAGAACACGAAATCTTGGGTGTGGCGCGATTGAGTAAGATGCATGGGATTAATGAAGGGGAATTCGCTATGTTAATTAGTGACCCCTATCAGCGTCGCGGATTAGGGACGGAATTACTGAAACGCATTATTCAAGTGGGTCGCCAAGAGAAACTGACGCGGATTACTGCTGATATTCTGGCAGAGAATGTGCCGATGCAGAAGGTGGCGGAAAAAGTGGGGTTCCATCTGGAACGGGCAGGTAATGATTTAGTCCAAGCCGAGATTCGTTTATAGTTAGGACTGACCCACAGAGGCTGAATCGTAGGGGTACGACATGTCGTACCCCTACGGAACTTGAGATCTCAACAACCAGACGCTTCTGCTATAGTAGGGCTTGCTGCACAAAGCCAAAATCGCAAAGCCCATCAATACTTTAAGCTTTATTGACAGAGGGTTTGATTCAAGGAAATCGGGTAGTATTCTTCATAAGTATGGCATCACCTTGCTCAGGAAAAATGTACCCCCGCTTCCCCCGCTTCCCCAGCTCCCCCGGCTTCCCCAGCTCCCCCGGCTTCCC
>NZ_JAVJQN010000153.1:0-41246 GCF_040218245.1 Coleofasciculus sp. E1-EBD-02
ATGGATATAAGTCCAAAGGGCAGTTGCGAAAAACCCCTGAGCTTCGACAGGCTCAGCTACCGCGTAGTCTCAGGGGTAGGAAGCAGAAACTCAAATCGTGAGGTTTGGGAATCCCTCGTCTCCGGCGAGGGAGGATGTCAAGCACGAGATTTTTCCGCTAACCGTCCAAACCACTCCAGGACAAGGTATGCTGAAAGACTGATAGTGTCATGCTTGCCTTATGCCTGTGCTGAACTCTGCCCCAGCAACCAATTTTCCCCTAACGGCTGTCGTGGGGCAAGAAGCGATTAAATTAGCGCTGCTGTTGGCGGCGGTTGATCCGGGATTAGGAGGAGTCGCGATCGCGGGACGACGGGGAACGGCTAAATCCGTGATGGCACGCGCCCTTCACGCCTTACTCCCGCCCATTGAAGTGGTCAAGGGTTCCATTTCTAATTGTCATCCCAATTATCCTCAAGAATGGGATGATCAGCTTTTAGCCCAAGGCGTTACACCAGAAACCGTGGAGACGGAAATTATCCCCGCGCCCTTTGTACAAATCCCACTGGGGACAACCGAAGATCGCCTCTTAGGTTCCGTGGATGTGGAGAAATCAGTCCAACAAGGGGAACCTGTGTTTCAACCCGGACTCTTGGCACAGGCACATCGGGGGGTGTTATATATTGATGAAATCAACCTCCTGGATGACCAAATCGCCAACCAACTGTTAAGCGTTCTCACCGACGGGCGCAACCAAGTTGAACGGGAGGGGATGAGTTTTCAGCATCCCTGCAAACCTTTATTAATTGCCACCTATAACCCCGACGAAGGACCCCTGCGGGAGCATTTACTGGATAGAATTGCCATAACCCTATCTGCCGATGGGGTATTGGCACTGGATCAGCGAGTGCAAGCCGTCGAACAAGCGATCGCGTACACGAGTTCACCCCAAGCCTTTCTCGGTCAATATAACGAAGACATCGATAACCTGAAAACTGATATTATCCTGGCACGGGAATGGCTCAAAGACGTGCAAATTACATCTGACCAAATTGCTTATCTGGTTGAAGAAGCCCTGCGCGGTGGCGTTCAAGGGCATCGGGCGGAACTCTTTGCCGTGCGCGTCGCCAAAGCCTCAGCCGCCCTAGATGGGCGTCAAACCATCAGTGCTGACGATTTGAAACGCGCCGTGGAATTAGTGATTGTCCCCCGTTCTACCATCGTCCAGACCCCACCAGAGGAACCGCCACCGCCACCTCCACCCCCACCGCCCCAAGATGAGTCGTCTCAAGATCAAGACGAACCCGAAGATCAGGAGGAAAAAGACGAGGAACAAGAACAAGAACAAGAACAAGAACCCCCCAGCATCCCCGAAGAATTCGTCTTCGATACCGAGGGCGTAGTTCTCGACCCCAGTGTCCTCTACTTCGCTCAAATGGCGCAGCGACAAGGAAAATCGGGAACGCGCAGCATTATCTTCTCCGAGGATCGGGGGCGCTATGTCAAGCCGATGCTTCCCAAAGGTGCAGTCAAGCGCATCGCCGTTGATGCCACATTACGGGCGGCTGCACCCTATCAAAAAGCCCGCCGAGAACGCCAGCCGAATCGCAAAGTTATCGTCGAATCGGGGGATATGCGTTCCAAACGCCTCGCCCGGAAAGCTGGGGCGTTGGTCGTATTTTTGGTGGATGCGTCGGGTTCCATGGCACTCAACCGGATGCAATCGGCGAAGGGTGCAGTGATGCAACTGTTGACCGAAGCCTATCAAAATCGTGACCAAGTATCCCTAATTCCCTTTCGCGGCGAACAGGCTGAGGTGTTATTACCGCCTACCCGTTCCATCGCCTTAGCGCGGGGGCGATTAGATCGGCTACCCTGTGGTGGCGGTTCCCCCCTGGCACATGGATTAACCCAGGCGGTGCGCGTCGGTACGAATGCCAAAATGTCGGGAGATATCGGTCAAATCGTGATTGTGGCGATTACCGATGGACGCGGGAATATTCCCTTAGCCCGTTCTCTGGGTGAACCCCTACCCGAAGGCGAAAAGCCGGATATTAAAGGGGAATTATTGGAGATAGCCGCAAGAATTCGGGCAATGGGGATTCAGTTATTGGTGATTGATACCGAAAACAAGTTTGTCTCCACAGGGTTTGCAAAGGAATTAGCCAAGCAAGCCGGAGGGAAATACTATCATTTACCCAAAGCCACAGATAAAGCCATTGCGTCAATGACAAAGAATGCGATCGCGGATATGAAATCCGGGTAATTGTGCGATCGGGGAGCATCATCATGTAGGGGCACGGCATTGCCGTGCCCTTACCCCATATTACTGCCCCGCTAACCCACGATGGCGGCGTGGCACACCTTACTTGATGAATTAATCATTAGTCGCGAAACCGTAGGGGCGCAAAGACTTGCGCCCAATTCAATGGTGGAATAGACTTTAACATTGAAAAACGTAAGTAGTCGGACAAAAGAAAACGGCACTGTACTAAGTTTTGTAAACAAGCCTCAAACCCTTACAAAGGACGAATAAGCCCTCATCTCCTGCCAAAAGCCATGGCGAATCTATTAATTATCGAATCAGGCGGTAAGGTCAAAAAACTCAAATCCATTCTCGGTGCTGGCTGGACGGTTAAAGCCAGTATGGGTCACGTTCGGGAATTAGCCGATGATGGTGAAGATTCTCTGGGATTTGATTTGGACGGTTCCCACATCCACTGTCGCTATGTTCCCCGGAGTAGTCAAGCCAAGAAAATCTTATCGGAATTGCGTGGTGCTATTCGCCAAGCTGACCGAATTTACCTGGGGACTGATCCTGATAGAGAAGGGGAAACCATTGGCTGGCATTTGACCCAGGCTTTGCGATTGAAGAATCCGTTACGGGTGACCTATACCGAGATTACCAAAGCCGCCGTCGATCGCGCGATCGCACATCCGAAAACCCTTGATTCTAATTTAGTCGCCGCCGGACGCGCCAGGGATTGTTTGGATAAGTTGGTGGGATATAAAGGGAGTCGATTAGTCTGGCGCTTGAATAACGGCTGCAAGTCCATGGGACGAGTGCAGAGTGCGACACTGCATCTATTGGTGAAGCGAGAACAAGAGATTTTGGCATTTAAACCCCAGGATTATTGGGTCGTCTGGGTGGAGTATCAGGAGGGATTTAAAGCTGTTTACGCAGGTCGAACTTACCCGCAAACGGCGCAACGGCGGAATTCGAGGGATAAAAATAAGACTCAACCGGATGATGCGGGAGAGGAGACGCCAGTATCAGAGGGGACGCGGGTACTCTCTCAGGAAGAAGCCGATCAATTAGTTGCGATCGCACGGTCTCATTCTCATCATGTTGTCACAGTCGAGGGAAAAACGGTTAAGCAATCTCCCCCCGCCGCCTTTATAACTTCTACGCTTCAACAATCTGCTGGTGCGAAACTCAAGCTGAATCCAGAAGTGACGATGAAAATTGCCCAAAGCCTCTATGAAGCTGGGCATATTACCTATATGCGGACGGATTCGGTGGCGTTGTCTCCAGAGTTTTGTCAGGCGGCGAAACAGTGGCTTTTACAGCATGACCCGGATAATGTACCCTCTAGAGTAGCTGCCCATCGCTCTAAATCCGGGGCGCAAGAAGCCCATGAAGCGATTCGTCCGACCCATGTTGAACGCACACCAGAACAATTATCGGTTCAACTGACTAGGGATGAGGCAAAACTGTATGATTTAATTTGGCGTCGCGCGATCGCAACTCAGTGCTGTCAAGCTCAATTGTCTAAAACTCGGATTATCACCCAATCGGGGGATGTATTCTGGGAAGCCAGAGGACAAGTGTTACTCGTACCCGGTTATACTCGTTATTGGCATAATATTGCCGCCGATTCCCAATTACCACGAGTACAGCCAGGACAACCGCTTACCTTAGATAACGCAGGTGCGGATAAGAAACAGACGCAGCCACCCCCACGTTACAGCGAACCTAAACTTGTGCAGGCGATGGAACGGTCTGGAATTGGTCGTCCTAGCACTTATGCGCCGACAATTAAGACATTGAAAGCGCGTAACTATGTGCAGTTAAGTAAAGGGAAATTGCAGCCAACCCAACTGGGGATGGAACTAGATGCATTTTTGGCACAGGTGTTACCGGATCTAATTCAGCCAGAATTTACCGCTAAGATGGAATCGGATTTAGATGCGATCGCGTCTGGGAAATTGGATTGGGAGTGTTATTTAACCGGGTGGAATCGAGATTATTTTGCTCCGGCGCTCAACTCGGCATTTTCCCAAGTCCCAGAGATAGCCAGTCAAACTCAGTGTACCCCCAAGGGTGAATCGAAACGGCGTCCGAGAACGGAACCCACGGATTATTCCTGTCCTAAATGTCAGCATCGGATGACCAAAGTATTTTCTACCTCGAAGAAGCTAAAAGCCGATCATTTCCTCAGTTGCGATAATCGTGAGGGGGGATGTGGGGCGGTAATGTTTTGGAATGGGAAGGTTGGGGCGTATGAGTTACCCCGTTCGGAACGTCCCGTAGCCGCCAAACCCACCAAGCCAGCCAACTTAACCGAATATGCTTGTCCCAAGTGTGGCAAGCCGTTGGAGTTGTATGAATATGAGAAAGAGGGTCAAGCGAAGAAGATGCTGCGTTGTGCAAATCCCAAGTCTCGTCAGGGGAAATGTAAAAATGTGGCTTATTTTTGGACGAAAAAGGGGACGTTTTGGAGTCCCAAGTTGGGCGAGGTGAAAAAGTGACAGAGGATGGCGATGCAGGGCTTGCTGTATTAAGGCGGAAACTATACACTACAAGAGTTCAATCCATTTTTCGACAAAAAGTGCTTTCGTTTTGACACCTAGAGCGCCGATCTACTAATAGTAAAGAGCCTGATTTTCCGTTGAGGATGAGCGCCAGAATGACCGTTTTGCGTTATAGCTGGGATTACTGGACTGGCGCTCTAGATGGGCGATCAGCTTATTTTTTATTTGTCCAAAGTCCAAATTAAAGTGACATACCCCCGCCTCCAGTCATTACTGTTTCTCCAGTGGGCTGCGAGAATCTTTGTGATGGCTCGACAGTCACTACAATTGAAGAGTTACCTGACATGACATTATCTAACGGGATTTCTACGAATACTTTTCCTTGAGGGTCAGGCTTAAATTCACCACAGTAAATTTTTTTCCCGTCGGCAGTTGCCCACAATCGATAAATTTGTCCTTTGGGTAAGGGATCTAGATTTTGGAGTGTTAATACTGCCACCTCAGAGTTTGGTACAATCACCATACTTCCAGAGGCTTGAGGGATTGCATTCGTTCCTTTGAGGGATACCAAGCGGCTACTAGGCTGACGAAGTAACGCGATCGCTTCCTTGTAGCGCGATAGTTCAGCACGAGCAGCAATTACCTCTTGATGTAAGCGATAGCTATATATACTGAGTCCAACTATAACAGAAGCAGCAACACTTCCTGCAACACTAAGCCAAGCTTTTGGTCTTCTCCGAAGTCGGTTTGATACTCTTGCCGTTGAACTCGTATCGCTATCTCTAGCCACTTGTAAAATCTGAGACCCTAAACTTGCAGGAGGCGAAGTTTCCGGTAAAGATAAAGGAAGCAGTGCCAACGTTTTCTGCAAGTGGCTCACTTCAGTCGCTAATTCTGGATGAGATTCTAATAACTGATTAACTGAAGCCACTTCTTCTGGAGTCAAATCGCCAAGGACGTAGCTGGCTAATCGTTCGTTTAATTCTTCAGAGTCTTGAAAGTCTACCATCGCTGTTCCACCAAATCTTGCAATAGTTGTCTGAGCTTTAACAAGCCCTTGCGCTTGTAAGTTTTTACGGTTCCTATCGGCATATTCAAGTCTTGGGCAATTTCTGATTGACTTAAGCCGTCATAGTAAGCCATCTCCAGAATCTGCCGATGATTGGAAGGCAGTTCAGAAAGTGCCTCGCGGACGCGGCTCGACATTTCTTCCAAGGAAGCCTTATCCATCAACGTACTCCAACTTTCAGGCGGAAGGCTGCGAGTCCATCGTTGAAGACGCTGCCACTGGGCTTGCATCTGACGGTGGCGGTCAATTGCTTTTGAGCGGGTTAAAGTTAATAGAAAAACCAGCATAGAACCTCGCTTTGAGTCATAATTACCTCTACGCCTGAGGGCGAGAAAGACTTCTTGGGTTAGGTCTTCAGCTTCTTGTTGGTTGCCTAACATCCGCATAGCGGTGCGGTAAACAACCTCTCCATAGCGTTCGTAAAGGATACCCAAGGCTAACAGGTTCCCCGATCGCAACGCTTGAAATACCTCGGCATCCGTTTGGTTGGATAGCATCATTTAAAATCATTAGTCTTGACATAAAAACCGAAGCATAGTATTAGTTTGCGTCATTGACTGCCGTTTTTGCTCGATTCAAACCTCAAACCTATTGAGCTTGAATTTATTAGTGATACGAGGCTGACGCTCAAAAGGATTTACTCAGGTGGAGTAATTCATCGTGTTGAAGCGCTTGGTGACGAACCGACAATTAGCTTCAACCTGTATGGTGAAACAAACTACGAACAGCGATTTGAGTTCGATCCAGTTAACTGTACTGCTAAGACTTTTTAGGTTAGAGGATGTCCTTTCATGACCGATAAATACGGTTGATATCCGAGGAACTTAACTGATGGGTTGGCATATCTAGCACGAGTTCTCCGGCTTGAATACCCAGAATGCGATCGCTATACTGTTTTGCCAGTTCCACTTGATGAAGATTGCACACAATGGTAAGTCCCTCCTGAGTGCACAGCGATCGCAACAAACCCAAAACAATGTGAGCCGTTTCTGGGTCAAGACTAGCAATGGGTTCGTCTGCTAGAATTAAACGCGCCCGTTGTGTTAAAGCCCGAGCGATCGCCACTCGCTGCTGCTGTCCTCCCGACAAGCGATCGGCGCGTTGAAATGCGACATCCAGTAGTTGCACTCGCTCTAATGCTGCCATGGCTTCATTTAACAAGCTGATGGGAAAAACTCCCAGGAAACAGCGCCACAAGGGTAACTCCTGCAAGCGTCCCCCAAGGCAATTTTCCAAAGCACTGCGGCGACGTACTAAATTAAATTGCTGGGCTACCGTAGCAATTTGAGTGCGGCTATTACGCAAATCTTTGGCGGAACAGTTAGTTAAATCCTGTCCCTGAAACCATACTCGCCCCCCATCAAGTTTCACCAGTTGGAGAATGCACCGCAGCAATGTCGTTTTCCCTGCACCAGAAGGTCCCAAAATTGCGGTAAAGGTGTGGGGTTCGATACAGAAACTGATATCTTTGAGGGCAAGTGCGCTACGGTTGTAAGACTTGGTGAGGTTTTCAACAACAAGCATGATTTTTACATTAACCCAAATCAAGAGTGAAATTTATGCAAGTCAAAGGAATTATACGCGGCAAAACCATTAAACTTTTAGAAGCGCTTCCCGTTCCCGATGGACTGGAATTTTTTATCGAAATCCCCGATAACCTATCCCCTGAACCAGAAGGAAAATGGGAACAGATATAAGCTATCATCGGAGCGTGGAAAGATAATGAGAAAATTGCCGAAATTTTTAATTAAATAGATAGAGGACGTCATTCATAATCTCATCAACATAATAAATTTACAACTTAAAAACTGGTTAGATTCTTGAAATAAAGGCAGAATTACTTGACAATCAATTTAATCAATCCACTCCTCGATAAATTTTGCTTTCTTACGCCAATCGCTTTCGCAAATAAGCACTGAGGGCATCAATTAAACTCACCATCGCTAGAATCAAAATCAAAATGGTAGCAAGTCGGGGAAAGTCTAGTAATTTCAAACTAACCAGTAGTTCGTAACCAATGCCGCCAGCCCCAACAATACCCAAAATTACTGAGGAGCGAACGTTAAATTCCCACAGATATAAGCTAATACCAATGAGTCCCGGCATGGCTTCAGGCAAGACAGCAAAGGCAAACGTGCGGATGCGGTCAGTTCCTGTGGCTTCAATCGCTTCAATGGGTTCCGGGGGAATGGTTTCTAGGACTTCCCCATAAAGTTTTGCCATCGAACCAGTGGTGTGAAATGCGACTCCCAAGACACCTGCAAAGGGTCCCAAGCCGACAATGGAAACGAAGAATAGCGCAAAAATTGCTGTATCAATTCCCCGCAAAAGATTTAAAACAAACCTCAGTGGAGTTGCTAGTAATGGTAACGGCGTGATGTTTCGGGCAACTAAAATGGCTAAAGGAACTGCAACCATAATCGCTGCGCCTGTACCAACAATTGCGATCGCTAAGGTTTCCCAAGTCGCTGTTAAAAAGGACGGGAATTCCGAGAAATCGGGGGGCCACAACCTTGTCAGCCATTCCCCCATGCGCGGTAATCCTGCCCAGAATTCCTTAACAGAGACTTCGGCGGTTTGGAGGCTGGCGACTAGAACCGCTATAGCTAGCAGTCCCCAAAATCCGCGTTGCAGTACGCGCCATAGTCCGCCACGTCGGTTACGTTCAGCTTGCAAAATCGCCTCGTAGTCAGACGGGTGATGCTTTTGGTGTACAGTTAATGGTGTTCGTTTCGTCATTCTAATTTGCCCACCAACTTACCAGCTTCCCGAATCGGTTCGTAATTGCTGCCGTCGGATGCCACAAAACCCGTGTAATTTTCTGGTAATAATTCCTGCGTTTGCTGTGGGGATAGGTTCACCAAGGAATTTTGCAGTTCAGTTTTGATATCCTCTGGTAAGCCACCCCGAATCGCAATCGGGTCATTGGGTAAAGGCTCAGATTGCCAGATAATCTTGAGATTAGATGTATCAATCCGCCCCTCACTTGCCAACACATCCAAGTTGCGGTCATAATCTGAGGCAATATCCACCTGTCCGCTCATGACTGCGATCGCTTGCGCTGCATGGCTAGCTCCTTCACTGTAGTCAAAGACTTCTTTGGGATCGATGCCGCGACGCTCAAATTCTGCGGTAGGAATCAACCAGCCTGAGGTGGAACCCACATCGGCAAGACTCAGTTTCAATTTTTCCCCTGCTTGACTCTGAGCGATTGCCTCCTCCAGGGTATCGAATGGGGCATCAGCGCGAGCCATTAACACAGAATAGTAAGTGGGTTTGCCTTTATACTTAACCGTGGCGATTGCCTCAATGGACGGCTCATTGTGATTGGCAAGCACGTATCCCCATGGACCCAACCAAGCTACATCTAAGGTACGCGATCGCAAGGCTTCAGAAATTCCAATCCAATCCTCCGTAACTATTACCTTAGCTGGCAGATTCACTTGCTCTGCCAATTCCTCAAACAATGGCTCAAACTGGTTGCGATTCTCATTAGGGGTTGGGAAATAAGGACCGACGCCGAACTCCAATTGAGACAAGTCTGCCGCAGGTGCGTTGGCTGCATTTTGGTTCGTCTCCACCTCTGGCTGACTATTACAAGCAACGATGGTGACTAACGTCAGTACTCCTAGAAGAATTGCCTTGAGCCAACGGATATTAGTTAGCATAAAATCCTCCTTAAAACTTAAATTGAAGCTCTGTGAGCAGTTGTGGAATAACTTGGTCGTCATCAAACCCCCGAATTGAGGAAGAACCATTGAAAAAGTGCAGCGTGCCATTCACTTGCAGCCTCACATTCGGGTTAACAAACCAATTGATGCCAGTCGATTTCATCATTGTCTTGAGCAACGGCATAGGAGCATAGGCTTAACCAGATGCCTAACGCCAGTAGATAGCACGGTATTGGTTTCATAGAAGCACTGATTTCTTTTCAGATTTGTCCGTCGAATGAGAGCAGACAACAGCCGAGGTTGATAGCTCGACCCGAACTCGACTCGATTCCTGGAGCGAGGTAATAGAGGACTGCTTTGCCGTCACGAGTGGCTTTGACGAACCCCTCTTGGCGAAGGACTTTAAGGTGGTGAGATAGCAGGCTCTGTTCCAAACCAAGAAGGGCGTTGAGTTCTCCAACATGTTTTGACTCCTCCATGAGAATTTCTAAAACAGCCAGACGGGTAGGGTCTGCTAAAACTTTCAGCCGACGGGCGCAAAAGGATTGAGATGATAGGCTTTTCGAGTTCATGACTCACTTCACCCTTGGGGATGAATAGAACGGTGATTTATATGAATTATCGTTCATATCATCGAGTCAATAAAGCCCTTGGTGAAAATTTGCCAGCTTAACCAACCTACTGAGCGCTCCTGAATCGCCCCGTCCATGAGGTTTATCACCTAAGCTGTTTCGGTATTAAATATCAGCTAAATGAGTTTTTGCTAAAAGCCAGATGAATTGTGGCTGAACCTGTGAGACGAATAGGTCTGTCAGCGCTTCCTTGTACGACTGATATACTGACCGTGAATGTTAACAGCGTAAGGAACCAAGTAGGTCAAACTGCCAGAAATCCATCGTTGTTGATTCATCTGTCCTTTGACTAGCGCTGACCCGTGATTAATTGCAAACAAAATAGAACCAACCACCACAGAAACCTTGAGTGCTGTCGGCATCAACTCTTTATTGAAAAGACACAAACAAAATTCCCTTACAGGTTTCATCTCCCAACTCGATAACGACTACCTTGCTTCAAGATACTCTGAGAGTGGGTTTTAAGTGGCTGGCTCTTGATTGCAGATGCACCACTCGCTGCCCGCAGGTTAACGGAGAAAATTGACTCGCTGAAAAATCAAAAATCTGCAATTTTAACGTACATCAGCTGAAACAGCCTTCTGAATTGCTTCTGAATACAACTTCTTTGGTTTTAATCCAGCAATCTGTTCTAGGACTGTTGTTCCTTTCAATAAAACAACAGTTGGGGCGCTCCGCACACCCAATTTCATTGCCAAATCGGGTTCTTCCGTCATATCGATTGTGACCAGATGAATCTTGCAACTATGGTCAGTCACCAACTTTTCTAATACGGGCGCAAGAGTTTTGCAAGAAGGGCAGTGAGGAGCAACAAATTTAACTACAATCGGTGTTTCAAAATCTTGCTGTAACTGTTTAAGAGCGTTTCGTCCTTGGTATCCAGCGCAAAAAATATTGTTTGTGGAATCTGACATTTTTCTGTCTCCTAGTTGGTTGATAAATCGATGCAACTGTTTGGCAGTTGTCTCCGTGCCAGAGCCAATAATGACTCGATTTTCTACCCTCACTAAATTAGGCTCCCAAAAACCATTGAGTGCCAGTAAACAGGTAGTACGTTCCAGTTAAAATCAGAGCCACACTGCCAAAGTGAATAATTGCCTCGGAATGTTTCAATAATTGCTTGCTTTGTTTTGCCAGTCCGGTAAACAAACTCGCCAGGAAAATCAGCATGGTGTAACCCAAAGCGTAGCTAACCATCGTTAGCGTGCCTAAGAGTTGAGAGCCACTAGCTGCCGCTGCTGCCAGCACCGCAAACAGCACCGGACTGGCACAGGGAGAACTCACCAAAGCAAAGGTTAACCCTACTCCATAAGGTCCCGCCTGGGGGAGATTCACATCCATTTGTGGTAGGGGCAACGTAACTACCCCCATCAACCACAAACCCATCAGAGCCATAATCAGTCCCACGACTACATTGATATAGCCTCGGTACTCCACCATGACGGCTCCCGCAAAGGAGGAGACTAAGCCAAACAGACTCAAAATGGTTACAGCCCCCAAAACAAATAAGCCAGCCTTGGTAAAAGCATCCCAACGGGATTTTATGTTCAACGTGCCGATATAACTGAGGTTGACGGGCAACAGCGCCAGAATGCATGGAGATACACTGGCAAGTAATCCACCAATAAATGCCAAGGGCAATAGCACTAGGAGATTGGCAGTATCTTGCTGGTCGAACCACTGCTGATAGCGGTTTTCAACGAGGGATATCGCCCGTTCGATTGGATGACTGATGACGGGTCCTAGGGTGATAACCAACGCTAGGGAGAGTAATCCCAATCCCCCGTAAATCAACCATTGTTTTGAAACTTTAAAACGTCGAGAAGCCTTGTGATCAGATGATGACCGAGGTATTTGTGCCATGATATTCTCCTTACCTCAACTAATTTTTGGCTAGAGCCGTGTCGAGAATCTGGGTGTAGTCATCCTGATTGGGATTATTTTTGAACATTGCTAAAATGTTGCCAGTCGCTGGGTCAACAATTGCCACGGTGCTAGTTTTACTCTTAGTATCTTCTAGGAATTTCCCCAAACCTAATTTTTCCGCCTTGGCTTGTGTTTCTTCGAGTGTGGCTTTATCCGTTACGTCTAGCACGACAAAGTGAACCTGATCACTGTATTCCTGTTTCAATTGGGTCATAGTGGGCGCAATATTCTTACAGCCAGCACACCAAGTCGCAAACACATCCACTACCACGGGTTTACCCTGAAGTTCTGTAGCTAGGGGATTTCCTACCGATTGAGCTTTAGCAGCACAAGGATTGGCTTTGGATGCACAGGGATTCTCTTTGGCGGCACAAGGGTTGGCTTTAGAGGCACAGGGATTAACTTGGTTAGTAGTACCAGTACCCGTATCCGGAGTGTTAGTCTTAGCGGCGCAAGGGTTAGAGCAAGCAGCAACAAGTCCCAGACTCAGCATTGAAGCAACAGCAAGTGTAGCCAGATACTTAACTCTCATAGAATCCTCATCAGTACGACGGTTTATAGGGAATACGAAGCTGAAGCCAAAAAGGATTTACTAAATTTTTCTATGACATGCAACCGAGCCTCCCAGATGCTGGGTAAAAAATGTTGTACATTGTACAAAATAAATCCTAAAGAAAGGCTGAAAAGCTTGATAGGGCTAGATTATCAGCTTGCGTTATCACCCCAAATACGAAAGAGCCATCTAGTTGGTAAATCCGTTTTGACTTCAGCTTCGTATCCTTTCATGAACACCCACATAAATGGTCTGCTCCTACTGCTATGGCTGCACGGCTGGATGTGGTTCGAGCTGTGGTGGTGCTTTGATTTGAAGCAAGGAAATTTGGAAGAGTGACTTTAAAGGAAGCAGAAACTGAAATAATTTCTATTATTATCCCGGTTCTCAATGAGGTGGGAACGATAAAAGAAGCGCTAGCCAGTACCTATTCCAGTACAAATGTAGAAGCGATCGCAGTCGATGGGGGTTCCACAGATGGTACAGTTAGGCTAGTTCAGTCCTTGGGCGTGAAAGTTTTGTCCGCCCCGGCGGGTCGCGCTTGTCAAATGAATGTGGGTGCAATGGTAGCAACGGGCGAAATTCTGTTGTTTCTCCATGCCGATACTCGCTTACCTCCTGGGTTCGACACGATGGTTCGCGCCGCGCTGCAACCATCAATGCAGAGAGATAGAAAAGCTCCAGTTGCTGGTGCGTTTGCATTGCAGATTGATGCAGCACTGAGAAAATTGCGGTTAATTGAATGGGGAGTAAATTGGCGATTGCGCTTTCTCCAAATGCCCTATGGCGACCAAGCCATCTTTCTCAAAGCAGAGACATTTCACCAGATGGGTGGCTTCCCAGAATTGCCGATTATGGAGGATTTTGAACTGATACGTCGGTTAAAACGCACCGGACGCATCGCGCTTATCCCCACACCCGTTGTTACCTCAGCACGTCGATGGTTGAAAAAGGGAGTGTTTCAAACAACGCTCATTAATCAGATAGTCATTCTGGCTTACTTACTAAAAGTTCCGCCCAAGCAACTGGTTCGCTGGTATCACCATCAACCCAAACTAACTCCAAACCACTGGTTTAGGTCAACTCCCGATCCTAAATCCGCTTCAATAACTCCTTTGTCAACAGAGGCAGGGGAAGAGACAAGAAGTAGCCAAAGAGAGATAGTCCACCCAGATTGGGTATGAGTTAATATCCAACAAAATTTTTAGAGGAACCCAATAATCAATGAGAGGAGGTGTCGTTTTAATTCAATCACAGACGGAGAAATTGAGGGAAGTCCAATGACTCAACTGAGCAAATGCAGCTTGAATTCTAAACACAAACTCATAATAATCAGTGGCTTAGTTATTATCCTGATTGTGGCTGCCCAATCCTTCAACATTCGGGGACTTTTGCAAGCCTCATTACTTTGGGTTGAAAGTCTTGGTGTTTTAGCACCTATTGTTTTTATCGTCATCTACAACTTAGCAACAGTGCTGTTTATCCCCGGTTCTCTCCTGACACTAAAAGGAGGTTGCTTGTTTGGCGTGGTTTGGGGTTCAATCTATGTCACAATTGCGGCAACCTTGGGAGCCGTCTGTGCTTTTTTAATTGGACGCTATCTCTCTCGGGATTGGGTTTGTCGGCAAATTGAAAGTAATCCTAAATTCAAAGCGATTAATCAAGCGGTGAAGAAAGAAGGATGGAAAATTGTCCTGCTGACTCGTCTTTCTCCTATATTCCCGTTCAACCTGCTCAACTACGCCTTTGGTGTTACCCAAGTTTCCCTCAGAGATTATAGTTTGGGTTCTATTGGTATGATTCCCGCCACTGTGGTGTACGTTTACATTGGTTCCCTGGCTACCGATTTAGCCACACTCACTATGTCCAATAAACCTGCCACAAAAGAAACTCAAATCGCCCAGTGGGTAATTCGAGGCATTGGTTTAATCGCTACGGTTGCCGTGACTGTCTATATAACCCACCTTGCTAAAAAAGCTTTAGACGAAAGCGTTGTACAGGAATAAACTCCTATGCTAGTACCAGAAATCGCTAATTTAACCATTCCGCGATACCCCAAGAAAACCATGACTAATACCCATGCGATAAACTCAAAAAAGCGGTTGACACTGGTTTTCTTAACACTGTTTGTAGCTGGCTTCGCCCTGGCAATTTCGGCGGCACCAGTTTTAGCACAGGAATCAGCCAATGGCGGAGGGTTCAATCCTCAAGAATGGCTGCGAAATGCCTTGCAGTGGATTGACAGCCTGGGTGCAGTGGGTGCGATCGCATTTATCCTACTCTACATCATCGCCACCGTCGCCTTTTTACCAGGTTCCATCCTTACTTTAGGAGCAGGCGTTGTCTTTGGTGTTGTATTAGGCTCATTCTACGTTTTCATCGGTGCAACACTAGGCGCTACTGCAGCGTTCCTGGTTGGGCGCTATGTAGCACGGGGTTGGGTTGCCAAGAAAATCGAAGGGAACAAAAAATTTCGAGCAATTGACGAAGCCGTGGGCAGAGAAGGACTTAAAATTGTTCTATTAACGCGACTCTCTCCCATATTTCCCTTCAATTTATTGAACTACGCCTATGGCATTACGGGAGTCTCTCTCAAAGACTACGTTATCGGTTCTGTGGGTATGATTCCCGGAACAATTATGTATGTTTATATCGGTTCTTTAGCGGGTAGTCTAGCCACAATTGGTACTGAAGCTCAACCCGCCAACCCCACGGTGCAATGGGCGATTCGGATTATTGGTTTTATCGCTACCGTTGCTGTCACCCTTTATGTGACTAAAGTGGCGCGTAAGGCTTTAGAAGAAGAAGTTTTAGAGCCTGAAGACAATCAACCTAAGCCCATCAATCCGAATTAGCCAATAAACCAAGTCAGATCTTGAATCTGAATGATGGAGTCATCAAGATGTTAGACATTCATGATAAGAATAATCACGGCAATGGATGAAAATTCCAACCGACTGACTCCTTGATCCTAGTTTACAAACAGAGGTAAGTATGATGACAACTAAAACGGAAACAATGACAGCTAAATTAATGACGGGAACTCAAGTCCCCGAACTTGAAGTCAAAACCCTGGCTGGCAAGCTTTGGAAAATTTCTGAACAGAAGCCCCAAAACTTGACAATGATTGTTTTTTACCGAGGTGTGTTTTGCCCAATTTGCCACTCCTATCTGGCGGAAATAGACCGACTTTTGGGAGATTTTAAGCAACTTGGTGTTGAAGTCATTGCTCTAAGTGGAGATAGTCAAGAAGCCGCTAAACAATCTAAAGATGAGTGGGGAATTCAAAATCTCGCGATAGGCTATGAAGCTAGTCTTGAATTCATGCGTTCCTGGGGACTTTATATTTCAAAAGGTGCTTTTGAAAATGAACCTTCTCTATTTTGCGAACCCGGTCTATTCCTAGTTAAACCCGATGGCATACTTTTCTATGCTGCCGTGAATAGTGGACCCTTTGGTCGTCCACCTATATCAGAAATGCTATCGTCAATCGAATTTGTTCTGAAAAAGAATTACCCGATACGAGGAACCGAATAAATGAATATATTTCAGAAATTATTAGTTTTTTGAAGGAGTAAACAATGTCAAGTTCAGCTTTTCAAAGAGTCAATGTCCCACCGATGGATGACTATAACAAAAAACTGGTGTCTTACGTTCATCCACCTGATTGGGTTAATCCTAAACCTGTCGATTGTTATGATTTAGTTGTGATTGGTGCTGGTACAGCGGGATTAGTGGTAGCAGCAGGTGCAGCGGGTTTGGATGTCGGTTTAAAAGTTGCCTTGGTGGAAAAGCATTTGATGGGCGGGGATTGTTTAAATGTCGGTTGTGTCCCTTCCAAGTGCATTATCCGCTCCTCTCGTGTAGTTGCTGAGATGAAAGAGGCTGGAGCTTTCGGCGTTCATCCTCCAGAAAAGATAGATGTAAATTTTCCGGCAGTCATGGAACGGATGCGGAAGCTTCGAGCGGGAATTAGCCATCACGATTCTGTTCAACGTTTCCAAAAAATTGGCATTGATGTTTTTTTAGGAGAAGGTCATTTTTTACGGAATAACAGGATCGAAGTTGGCGATAAGATTCTACGATATAAAAAAGCTGTTATTGCGACAGGAGCTAGATCTGTACGTCCCTCAATTAAAGGGATTGAAGAAGCGGGATTTTTAACGAATGAAACGGTTTTTTCCCTGACTCAACGTCCCGAACGCCTCGCTGTCATTGGTGGTGGACCAATCGGTTGTGAATTAGCTCAAGCTTTTCATCGTTTGGGTTCTAAAGTAATTCTTTTCCATCGAGGCTCTCATCTGTTGAATAAAGAAGATGCTGATGCCGCAGAAATTGTGCAGAATGTGTTGATTCAAGAAGGGATTCAGTTGGTGCTGAGTTCACAAACAGAGCGCGTGGTTAAAACGGCTGACGATAAAACGCTTTATTATACCTCTGGCAACGGCACAAAACAGTCAGTTACGGTTGATGAAATATTAGTCGGTGCAGGACGTGCGCCGAATGTTGAAGGTCTAAATTTAGACGCAGTTGGGGTAGACTATGATCGCAAAGGGGTGAAGGTGAATGATTACCTGCAAACCACGAACCCCAAAATTTATGCCGCTGGCGACATCTGCATGAAATGGAAGTTTACTCATGCCGCCGATGCCGCTGCACGAATTGTGATTAAGAATACTCTGTTTTCTCCGTTTGGCTTGGGACGTTCCAAACTCAGTAGCTTAGTGATGCCTTGGGTAACCTATACTGACCCAGAAATTGCCCATGTGGGAATGTACGAACATGAGGCTCAGGAAAAGGGGATTGAGGTCAGTACGATTAAGATTCCGTTTAGTGGTGTAGACCGCGCGATCGCAGATGGTGAAGAAGATGGATTTGTCAAGATTTATCACCAGAAAGGTTCCGATACAATTTTGGGAGCAACGATTGTTGCTCGTCATGCAGGTGAGATGATTAGTGAAGTGACTACAGCGATTGTGAATAAGGTGGGTTTGAGTGGGTTATCGGGTGTAATTCATCCCTATCCAACTCAAGCTGAAGGCATTAAGAAAGCAGCGGATGCTTATCGCCGTACACTGCTTACACCGACCTCGAAAAAAATATTGGGATTGCTCACCAAGTTGTCTTAACGCTTCTTAGCTAATTTTGACGACTCTAAAAGCGAAGTTTCACCGTTTAGGTTTAAGGAGTTGAAAGCATTTTGATGAATAGCGATCGCCGAATTTCCATTGTATTACTCTTGCTACGACTGAGTGTTTTTCTGGTCATGCTGATGTGGACTTTAGATAAATTTGTGAACCCTGACCATGCCGCAGCAATTTTCCAGAATTTTTATTTGATTGGTGGATTGAGTAATGTGCCAATTTACATCATTGGGGGGATTCAGCTTATCATTATTCTGGGATTTGTAGCAGGTTTCCAAAAGCGGTGGACTTATTTGCTAGTGCTATTTTTTCATTCTGTTTCCACCTTCTCATCCTTTCGGCAATATTTCGCTCCCTTTGAAAATTTGCTATTTTTCGCGGCTTGGCCCATGCTTGCGGCTTGCTTTGCCCTTTACTATCTCAGAGATTTAGATATCATCTGGACAGTTGATAAAAATTAATTCTCTAAATTTAGGAGAGTAATAATTATAATTTACTACATTTTTAACTCTTGTTTTACAAGAGGCGTATGGTGTTGAACCCATTAACTGAATTTATCTCTAATAATTTACATCACTTGCGATCGCTATTATCTTTACCCCTCTCATCCACTCGTCATTGAGGGAGAATATGTTTACTTTACGATTCCCCAAGGTGAATCGGGTATTAGTCTCTGTCCCCGAAAGACTTAACGACGAGTTGAGGAGCATCTTTCCAATTACTCAGATATCCTAATCCCACCTAGGATCTAGAGTAAATCCTTTTTGGTTTTAGCTTCGTATCTCTGTATAGAACTCCAAAATGGATGGTCTAATACCCAGTGTTTCGGGAATTTGGCGATGTCCGCACCCGCACCCCACTGCTGGTATTAGTCTCTGTCCAAGACAAGACTTAACAACGAGTTGAGGAGCATCCCATGAACAGAGCCATAAAAATAGCCCTCAGTAGTATATCCCTGGTTGCCTTACTTTTAGGAACATTGGTTCTAGAAGCTGGTGGATTAGAAGATTTTAAACTGCGCTACTTCTTCCTCACCAAACATCTGCACGACCAAACCCAAGAACTTGACGACCTCCGCAAGCAAAACGTTGACCCAGAAAAAAATACGCGCATTGACTTAACTCAACTTCTCGATGGAGGACCTCCCAAAGATGGCATTCCCAGTATTGATAATCCGCGCTTCGATACTGCCGAAACGACACCATTTCCCCAGGATGAATTAGTCATTGGTGTAGTCATCAATGGAGAAGCAAAAGCCTATCCCTTTGGGATTATGAACTGGCACGAAATTGTCAACGATACAGTTGGCGGCACTAACCTCACGGTTTCCTATTGTCCGCTGTGCGACACCATTGTTGCCTTCGAGCGGGGAAACAGTACCTACGGAGTATCCGGTAAGCTGTATCAAAGTTGTTTGGTGATGTACGATCGCGCCGATGATACCCTCTATTCTCAACCCTGGGCGATTGGCGTAGTCGGACAAAATGTCAACCGCTCTCTTGAACGGCTTCCAACAGTTAAAACCACCCTTGGGGACTGGCTGGCAAAGCATCCCGACAGTAAAATTCTCTCAACTCAAACCGGTCACAGCCGCGACTACATGAATTATCCCTATGGGGAGTACTACACCAACGACGAACTCGTGTTTCCGGTTCGCAATCAGGATGAGCTGACGCTTCATCCGAAAGCCATTATTAGCTATGTGTGGGAACCAGATCATCAAACCCCAAACAATCGCTTTTCTGGTATCAGCCATCAGTTTCCTCACCAAGAACTCAAGCAAGTGGGTACACAGGTTGTAGATTTCAAGGGTCGGCAAATTCGCGCCCGTTGGGACAATGAACTGGAAACCGTTAGGGTTGAAGAACTAGATGGAACGCCTATTCCCAGTTCGACAGCATTTGCTTTTGTGTATTCAGCATTTTTTACGGAGTAAATGAGGTAAAAACCTCAACTAATTGGATGGGAAAACTAGATGGATCGTCTGGACAATGAGATTGAGTTTCAGCCCAATTCAACCCATGCCCCGATCAATCAATCTCAATATTTTAAGAGATGCCGACCTAAAACTTTAACGATTTTTGAATAGGAGTAGAGATAGATTGACTGATGAGCACCCTCGCCCAACAACTCACCCAAACCTACGGTAAAGGCTGGAGTAAACGACAACTGTGGCATTGCGTTCATTTTGTCGAAACTTTCCCCGACCTGGAAAAAGTGAACACACTGTGTTCAGAATTGAGTTGGTCGCACCTGCGGATAATGGGCAGCATTGAAGACTCCCTCAAACGCGATTTTTATCTCGAACTGGCTCAACTCGAACGCTGGAGTGTCCGCCAACTGCGAGAGCGCATTGATTCCATGCTCTACGAACGCACCGCCCTTTCCCGTAAACCCGAAGATACTATCCGCCACGACCTCGACCAACTGCGGAAAACCCGGCAAATTTCTCCCGATTTATTGCTGAAAGACCCCTATATCCTCGACTTCCTCCAACTCAACGACCGTTACCTGGAAAAAGACCTCGAAGATGCCATCCTCCGCGATATTGAACAATTCCTCTTGGAACTGGGGGCAGGATTTACCTTTGTCGCTCGTCAGAAAAAGCTACAGATTGACGATGACGAGTTCTATCTTGATCTGCTTTTTTATAACCGCAAACTCAAACGCCTCATCGCCATTGATTTGAAACTGGGTAGCTTCAAAGCCGAATACAAAGGACAAATGGAACTGTACCTACGCTGGCTTGCCAAATACGAACAAGAACCCGATGAAAACCCACCCCTGGGCATCATCCTCTGTGCTGGCAAAAAGCAGGAACAAATCGAACTCTTGGAACTTGACAAAAGCGGGATTCATGTCGCGGAATATCTCACCGTCCTACCGTCTAAAGCCGTGCTACAAACCAAATTACAACAAGCCATTACCGATGCTCGCCAGCGATTTGCTGCGGCTCACCCAACATCTGCGGAGGACAACCCTAAATGAACGAAGCCGAAACCAGAGCCAAACTGATTGACCCCGCCCTCCGTGCGGCGGGTTGGGGTGTAGTGGACGAAAGCCGTACCCGTCGTGAAGTCATCGCCCCTGGTTGACATATCATATCCTAAGGATTGCCCATAATTGCAATGCTGTAATAACAGGGGTTTCAGGCGTTTTTATTAGAGGTGTTTGACCGAACATGATATCACCCCTTCAGCCCTTAGCTACCCATACTTTGAGTAGCATTGACATTTCCCCCAGCTCCCCCAGCTTCCCCAGCTCCCCCAGCTCCCCCAGCTTCCCCATCTTCCCCAGCTTCCCCAACTCCCTACCCCTACAGATATTTAACTTCCGCTCAACATGGTGCGTAATCGTCCCGGAAGAGGCTGATTACCCGAATCGTGATGGCGCAGTAACTTTAACAAAGGTTCTGGTACAGTGGCGCTCAGATTAATTTGCAACTGGGGACCCGAAAGAGCAAGTCGAATAATCGTTTCATTTTGAATCTCCAGTTCCGTAATCGGTTGACCGTCCTTATACGTCCCATTGTTACCAAAGTTAATCAATTTCCATCGGTTCCCCATACGCCGCAATTCCAGATGGTAACGCGAGACAACCGAACTTCGCAGCACAATATGGTTATCCGCACAGCGCCCTATTTTAATAATCGGTTGATCAGTAAAATGCCATTGTTGAATTGGTACACTATGGGACGGCGATCGCAGTGATACCGTAACAACATTTGGAGCAAGATTTACGCCTGACAAAGATTTATGAATCAATTGATGCACCCCTAAAAATCAAAACTTGATAGTTAGTTTATTCGGCTTACTATTTCTGGAAGCCCACACTCTACTCCTAAGAGTCAGTGTGTGAAGTTGTCCCTTTAATCATGACACGCCTCAGACGAATCGCATAGCGCGATTTACGTCTAGGACATGACTGGGCGGGGAAATGTGACTAGAAACCCTAGATATTCCGTACTTTCCCCGCATCTCCCGCTAACCTGGGAGTTTTGCCTAGAGAGTACGCGATCGCAATAGCCGGATCGCTGTTGGTTATCACCTTAACACTATACCTAACTCACAATTGAGTTAAGATGCTCAGTATCACTTGATAGCTGATAACTTCAGTTTACAGAATCTGACCCAGTTTTTCACACCGTATTATTACGGAGCAAGTCCAAGCCGCTATACAAGAGAATGTTCCGATGCTAGCATACCCATTCAATCATTGAAATTGATGGGATAATTTCCCAGTAATTGTAGCACAAGCTACCAAATCATCCCCTGCCAGGGAGAGTTAGGGAGGGGTCTGACCCCCCAGTTCAGTGACTCCCAGTATCATAATTTTAACTCTGATATAAATTAATAATAACCTAACCTGAATGGCACGTTATTGAAGCCGAATCTGACTAACTTGGATACCAGAAAATGATCCGGTTTGTTAACTCACTAGGGAAAAGACCCCTCCCATGCATGTCAACTTAAAGAGATGGAAAAATTGAAAAAAAGAAGAAAATTCTACATTAAACTGCAACTTTGTATCACCAACTCACGCCCTCGCCCCCTTCCGTATAAGTAAATAGTTGAACCCGTTTTAACGGGTTTAAGCTTTTAGCCCCAACTTGAGTTGAGGGCTGACTTTGTATCACCCACTCACACCCTCGCCCCCTTCCGTATAAGTAAATCATTGAACCCGTTTTAAAGGGTTTAAGCTTTTAGCCCCAACTTGAGTTGAGGGCTGACTTTGTATCATCCACTCACACCCTCGCCCCTTTCCGTATAAGTAAATCATTGAACCCGTTTTAACGGGTTTAAGCTTTTAGCCCCAACTTGAGTTGAGGGCTAACTTTGTATCACCCACTCACACCCTCGCCCCCTTCCGTATAAGTAAATCATTGAACCCGTTTTAACGGGTTTAAGCTTTTAGCCCCAACTTGAGTTGAGGGCTGACTTTATATCACCCACTCACACCCTCGTCCCCTTCCGTATAAGTAAATAGTTGAACCCGTTTTAACAGGTTTAAGCTTTTAGCCCCAACTTGAGTTGAGGGCTGACTTTGTATCATCCACTCACACCCTCGCCCCCTTCCGTATAAGTAAATCATTGAACCCGTTTTAACAGGTTTAAGCTTTTAGCCCCAACTTGAGTTGAGGGCTGACTCTAAAATCATCAAGCTACCCTGATTAGCCCCAGGTTTAGAGGTAAAGTATTGACATGATTGTCTACACAAGGAGATGAGTTATGGTCGCGACTCGCGAAGTGATTATTCCCACAGGTATGGAACTCCTATATGAAAAGTATCACTATTGTCCGGGTATTAGAATCGGAAATACAGTCTATGTCTCCGGTCAAGTGGGTCGCGACGAAAACTTACAGGTGGTTGAGGGAATAGAAGAACAGTTTATCCAGGCGTTTGAAAATGTCAATAAAGTTCTTTTAACCGCAGGCGTAACCTTTGAGGATGTTGTCGAACTTGTGACCTATCATGTCACAAGTCCAGCCTCTATTCCAGCTTCAAAACCACTAATGATTCCTCATTTACCGCTGTTTATGGAAGTAAAAGATCGGTATTTTATTGAGAAATATCCGACTTGGACAAAAGTAGGTGTCACCGCCTTGTCTGACCCTGGACTCATCGTGGAAATCAAGTGTACAGCGCTGCGATAAAATCTAAGCTGTCAGTCTGAAACAATGGAGAATCGCCGCCATAGAAGGATGCCAACTAACAATAAGTATGGCAAAGTAGACAGCAAAGCTCAAGACGTGGTGCATTTTCATGAAATTTCGATCCAAACGTGCTGAAAAAGGCTCAATTTCTGCAACAGATAAAACAATTCCCATAAGGTTACTACATCCTAACTATCCATTCTCCACCACCCGTTTCCCGTTTTTTTATGGCTGGATTATCGCGGTGGTTTGCACGATTGGGATCATTATGAGTATTCCGGGTCAAACTGTAGGAGTGAGCGTTTTCACGGATCATTTGCTACAGGCGACGGGTGTATCACGTTTGGAATTGAGTAATGCTTACCTGGTGGGAACCTTAACCAGTGGTCTCCTATTACCCATGGGGGGAGTGTTGCTTGACCGCTTTGGCGCACGAGTTATTGTAGTGGGTTCGTCTCTGTGGCTAGGGGGAACACTCTGTTATTTGAGTTTGTGCGATCGCATCGCTATCGTTGTCAATAGTATACTACCCCTTGATCATTCAGCCATAGCACTGATAATACTCGGACTTGGCTTTACCAGCCTGCGCTTTTCCGGTCAAGGAATGCTGACAATGACCAGCCGTACCACCTTAGGCAAATGGTTTGACCGTCGTCGTGGGTTTGTCTCCGGTACAACTGGTGTATTTGTCTCATTTAGCTTTTCCATTGCACCGTTAATTCTCAGTACCTGGATTAACGGTTTCGGTTGGCGATATACCTGGGTAACAATGGCAGCGATTGTGGGGATTGGCATGGGATTTGTTGGCTGGATGTTCTACCGAGATAACCCGGAAGAATGTGGTCTGGTTATGGACGGAGACGCCACAACTCCAGCCACCACCGGAGACACTTTTGGTGAAAACAAGATACGAGATTTTACTCGTTCTCAAGCGCTGCGTACCCGAATTTTCTGGGCAGTCACGTTAACCTTATCTTCTCATGCTTTAGTCGTTACCGGGATTACCTTTCACATCGTTGATATTGGCGCGGAAGCCGGATTATCGCAAATCCAGGCAGTATCTCTGTTCTTACCCATGGCAATTCTCTCCACTATTGTCGGATATTCAATGGGACTAAGCGCCGACCGAGTTCCTTTGAAATATCTATTCTTGTTCATGATTGTGTTTCAAGCTATCGGCTTTACTTGTGCCGCAAACCTGGGTATAGGCTGGTTACGGGGACTGACAATTGTGGGATTAGGTGCAAGTGGCGGCTGTTTTAGCACCTTATCCACGGTAGCTTTGCCAAGATTCTTTGGTCGAATGCATTTAGGGGCTATTTCTGGCGTTCAGATGATGAGTATGGTATGCGCGAGTGCGATCGGACCTTCATTCTTAGCTGTATTCAAGGATCAATTGGGTTCCTATCAACCCGGTCTCTACGCTTGTACTATACTCCCAGCAATTACACTGATTCTGATTCTTTTTTCCCATAATCCACAGCAGTAAAATTACGGCAAATCTAGCCAGCCTTAAGCAAGATCCCCGACTTCTTGAAAAAGTCGGGTATCTGAACTTATTCACATCAATAAAAAATTGCATTCCTGCGAGGGAGGAAGACAAAGGATGCTTCGCTCTTGTTGCACGGAAGGGAGAGAATTCAAAGCCTCTCTCCTTGCAGGAGAGAGGTTTGGAGAGAGGTTTTACAGACCCCGTGAAAAGCAAGAAATGCTATCCCCTCATAATCCCAGAATTTCATAGGATTTTTCGACAACTTCATCGGGATCAAACGGCTTAGTCATATACAAATCCGCCCCGACTTGTTGCCCTTTTTCTTTATCAAACTCTTGCCCCTTTGCCGTTAACATAATAATGTAGACATCTTTAATATCCAGATTATTTTTAACGGCATAACAGACATCAAAACCATTCATCTTAGGCATCATCACATCCAGAAACACTAAATCCGGTTTTTCCGTTTTAATGGTTTCAATTGCCTCTTCGCCATTTTCCGCAATCAGGACTTCTACGCCTTCATCTTCCAACTCCTCTAAAGTTTGTGCCATTAACAGGCGAATATGCGGTTCATCATCAACAATCAAGACTTTCTTATTCATCTTAATAGATCACTTCAAATACATCTACAGGCTTTTTCTTACCCTTAACTTGCACAGTGCCAACTTCCTTAAAATCAAACAGATTATAGGTAACATCATAGACACTGCGACACACCAAAATTTGTTCCCCTTTGGCAATGGATTGTAGACGAGAGGCAATATTGACTTTATCCCCAATAGCAGTATAATCCATGTGCTGAGGAGAGCCAACATTTCCCACAATCACTTCCCCTGAACTGATACCAATTCCGGTAATAAAATTTTGGCGAATCCAAGGAACCGGAATAGCTTTGATCCGCTTTTGCATTTCAATTGCTGTTTTAATCGCACCTTGCTCACTGTAAACTAAGCGAGAGGGAGCGCCAAACATTGCCACAATCATATCACCCACAAACTTATTAACCGTTCCGCCATAGCTGAAAATGACATCAACCATGTGGGTAAAATATTCATTCAAGTATTCGACGATTAGTTCCGGAGGTAATTCCTCACATTTCGTAGTAAAATTTCTAATATCTGAAAATAAAATGGCAATATCCCGTTTAGCTGGCTCAAACGAAAAATCATCTTTTTCTTCCAGAATGGCTTCAACGACTTTAGCAGAGACATAACGTTCGAGATTACTTTTAATCCGCTCTTCTTTGAGTTTTTGTTCATGCAACATTGCATTTTCAATGGCAGATGCTGCTTGCGAGGCTAAAGCCGTCAATAACTTTAAATCAGCCGCCGTATAATTAATTGGCTCTTGATGACTAATATTAATCACCCCAATGATACCATCTTTGGTTTGCAAAGGAGCGCAAATTAGAGCGTAAATTTGATTCCGACCTTCGACAAATCGAATATCTGCCTGCACATTATTAATGATTTCGGCTTTACCCGTCAAAATTAAATTACCAGCGATTCCTTTCCCCAATGCCAAGGGCGCTTTTGGGTCATATTCTTGACCAATGGCAGCGACTAACTCAAACTCACTCGTGTCGGGATTTAATAACATGAGTGAACCACTGGTGGCTTTAATTAATCGCGTGGCTTCATCAATGATTAAGTTGGCAACTTGTTTGAGATCAAGGCAAGCGGTTAACCGTCCTGATATATTATAAAGCATGTTAATCTCTTTATATTTATCCAAGGTTTCCCGCGCCAGCATTTTTTCCTGAATTTCTTTATTGGCAATATAACTCAGGAGGGACGCCAATGATGCGGCTTTTTCACCCCCTGTGATCCAACCAATAATATCATCAGCCAGCTTTACCGGATAATGTCCCAATTCCTTTTGATTTTCTTCACCAAAAAGGAGACGACCCTGGGTATCCTGAATCAGAATCGGTGTCTCCATGACCGCACTCATTTCCTTGATCAGAGATAAAACATCCTTTTTATTCAGCAACTTCTTTAGACTGATGGTTACCATCTGCTTTTTCATTCGCTAATAAGAGAAAAAATACATTTTCCAGTCCCTTTTCAAAGCGCAGGGTTTTGACAATATTATATCGTTCCGACAACTCAGAATTGACAATAATCATATCCGGCTTAACGGAAATAGCTTTTTCTTTAAAATCTTCCCCATCAAAGACCTCAATCACATTATATCCCCTGGTGGTTAGGACATCAGCCAGAGTTTTAACGGTGGATATATTTTCATCAACGACTAATATTTTCTTTTTAGAACTTCCTTGAGCAATTAAAGAATCAATTTCCTGAAGTAATTGTTCCGATTCAAAGGGTTTAGTGATATACTTGTCGATTCCTAATCGATAACCTCGTTCATGGTCTTCAATAATGGACAAAATAATAATGGGAATGTCCATGGTTGATGGGTCATTTTTCAATACAGCAGCAACATCAAAGCCATTCATTTCCGGCATCATCACATCCAGAGTAATTAGATCCGGTCGTTCTTGCTTAACGAGTGCGATCGCTTCTAGACCATCTTTGGCTTCCCGGACTTGATATCCCCGTGACTCAAGTTCTTGTCGCAACAGTTGACGAATTAAGGCTTCATTATCGACCACCAGTACTGTTTTATTGGGAGTCTTGTTCGTGGATGATTTATCAGGAGTGACCGTTACTTGAAGCTGCTTAACCAATGTGTCCATATCCATCATATTTACTTGGACAGGTAGATTAGTATGAATGGGAAGAGTAAACGAAAATGTACTTCCTTTTTTCAGTTCACTTTCGACCCAAATTCTGCCACCATGATGTTCAACAATTTGCTTACATATCGGTAATCCTAGACCCGTTCCTTTCGGTTTATCGGTTAACGTATCCCCAACTTGCTTAAATTTTTCAAAGACTTGGGGCTGATCAGCGGGAGCAATACCCATACCTGTATCAATCACACTAATAATAATTTCACTATGCCTTTGTGTCGCTCGGCAGGTTATTGAGCCTTTTTGAGTAAACTTAACAGCATTGGAAATTAAATTAATCAGAACTTGAATCAGTCTATCTTTATCCCCAGAAATTTCTGGAAGCTCAGTTTCTACATTTTTAATAAATTGAATGTGTTTAGTCTCAAATAACGAGGATGTCGCCGCGATTGCCCGTTCAATAATCTCGTTAACCAACAACGGCTGCATATTCCAATCGACTTTCCCGGCTTCCATTTTGGCAATATCGAGAACGTCATTAATTAAAGCTGTCAACCGTTCTCCTTCCGAGACAATAATAGTGACATTATCTTTGACTTGGCGAACAGTTCGATTAATTTTCTTGTTGTCGGTTTGGATTTGGGGGAAAATGACATCTTCTAGTTTTTTCTTAATAATTTTGGTAAATCCCAAGACAGAAGTTAGCGGGGTTCTTAATTCGTGAGAAACGGTAGAAATAAAATCCGTTTTCATCTGATCCACTTCTTTTTCAACGGTAATATCTCGAATCAGGATAACTGAACCCAGAAACTCCTCAACTGCACCATCAGCCAAAGCCACTTTATCAATGGCGGTGGCTACAGCTTTACCAATACGTCCCCCCGCTAGATCAATTTCTGCGGTAAAGACTTCGCGGTGATGGTTTTGGGTTTGGGTGACTAATTCCACTAACTCGCTGTTTAATATATCTTGACCCTTTTTATCCGTAATATCAAGTTCTCCTAACCCTAACATCCTGAGGAAAGCGGGATTGAACTGAGATATTTTTCCTTGAGTGTCAGTAACCAGTAAGCCATCGACTAAATTATTAATAATAGCCGTCAAATGAGCGGTTCTTTCTTCAACGCGACCTTCGAGAATTTGATTAATACTTTCAACATGCTGGCGAGTATCTGCTTCAGTTTTCTGTAAGCGCTTGGCTTCCGATTCAGCTTGTTTTAAGAATTGTTCGCGGACGTAGACTTTAACCGCCATTGAATTGAACAGATTTGCCAAACGTCCTAACTCATCTTTGCGAGTATCATCCAGTTGAATATTCAAATCTCCAGCCGCAATTCGTTCCGTTGCTCCCATCAACTCAATTAAGGGATTCGTAACTTGGCGACGCAGGACAAAATAGAGGACTAACAGTTCAAGCACAAGTGCGACAATCCCTAACCCCAGAATAAAGCCGGCTGTGTCTCGGGCGGGTTTGGCTAAAATTGACTGGGGAAAAACGGTAACTAAATACCAATCCGGTTCATCAATTCTGGCGACAGCTAAGTATTCATTATCTTTAGGATTTTCAATGATGATTTGATTGGGGGTTATGTCTTTGACCAATTGAAAGATACGCTGAAGGTGGGGGTCATCGGATTCAAGAATATTGAATTGCCCCTTTTTTTGTTTAATTTCCTCGATTTTATCGGGATGAGCAATGAGATGACCATCCCCGCTAAACAGAATATTATAACCGCCCTCCGTGTGATCCTGAATCATGCGATTCATCAGTTGATTCAGAGTCAAATCATGTCCAATTGTGGCAATATGTTCACCATCTAAATTAACAGGTGTTTTCACAGAGACAATCCAATCTTGAGCCTGCGGATCGTAATAAAGTCCTGTCCATACCGTCTTTGACTCTGCATTGGTTTGGGTTTTAGCACGATAGGCTTTTTTCTCGTTTTGTAGATTAAGTTCAGTCGAAGCTCGTTGCACCCAGGGCGTTCCGGGCCAATAGATGGCGATAATATTGTCGGGGCTAGTAATGTAGGTATTGATAAAACGATGATGCCAAACTGAGCCATAGGTTGTGGTTAAGTTGTAAAAGGCAAGAACTCGCTGTCGAACCTCTGCATCAATGACTAGGTTTTCATCGATATAAACCCCCGCCTGCTCAAGAGTGTCAAACTTTTCCGGGGGCTGATCTTGAGGTCGATTGCGAATCACCCCATCAGACCATTCGACAAAGAGTTGATCGAATTTAGTGTAGGAATTATAATCGGGTTCTTTTAGGTGCTTTAGTAATTCTTGTTTGAGCAGCGTATGATTATCTACAGCGATAGAGAAGAGAATGCGTTCCCGCTCACCTCGTTCGTACACATGTTTTTTGACCCGTTCCAATGCTTCAGATTCAAAAAACGATAAGGTGTGAAAATAACTCCACGTCGTTAATACAACAATAACTCCAGCAATCCTTAAGGCTACATTAACCAGCGTTCGCCGTGTGATCGATTGTTGCCCGAAAAAGAGAGGAAAAGCCATTTTAGAGTGGATGAAGGTTTAATACAGACAGTTCTAAGGTTGATGAGATGGGATGCGGGAAGCCAGGGAGCAGGGGTGGAGGGGCGCAGGGTAGATTTACCCCAATTGTTCGCATTTTTTAGATAGATTGTCTTTTGAATTTTGCACGACTCCCCCAGTTTTTAATCCACTGAATAAGATTCAGATGTTTCTTGAGCAACAATTTTGTAACAACGAAGAATCATGAAAGTTTATTAATATCTACATCATCTTGATCAGATATCCGGATGAGTAATCGGTTCAATCTATTTCACTCTCATCATCGCTAAAACATGGACGCCTAGAAATTACCCATTGCCCGTTCCCTGTTCCCTGACAACCCCTACGATGAGCTGAACAGAGGACGCGCCCCCCTGTTGTGGGTTAAATTAAGAAATAGAAAATTGGACGACTGACAACGATTGCTGCCGAACTGGGCGCAAGATCACCATGAAACGCTATTTATCCCGCCAAGTCTTACCTGTATTCCTCGCGATCGCAGGAATTATCTCATCTACCAGTATCTCCCATTCCCAGAGTGATTTGCCCTGCTACCTAGAAGACAGCAACGGCAATGTCATTGATCTGGGACACCTTTGTGGTAGTGGTAGCAGTACACCCTCAGTGATTCAAGTTCCCATTAAACGCCGATTGTCCGGAATTCCGGTCGTTGATGTTCAATTTAATGGCAACCGCCGCTTTGAAATGCTCTTCGATACAGGGGCGTCTGGAATTGCCATTACCCCTCCAATGGCACAAGTCTTAAACGTTGCACCCGAAGGCGTCGTTATCACCTCCACGGCGGGTGGCAAAGTCGAAGTTCCGCGAGGTCGCGTCAATTCTGTCGCCGTCGGCGGTATTGAAGTCACGAATCCGGAGGTGACGATTAATCAATACCTCGATATCGGACTATTAGGACAAGGATTTTTTGGTGTCTACGATGTGACGATTAAAGAAAATGTGATCGAACTTAGATATCGGTAGGGATGAATGTTGAGGCAAGTAGGGGCGGGTTTAGGGACTTGTGTTTTGCTGTTGATCGTAACGTTGATTCAAAACCCGCCCCCATCAAGTGCGATAATTATTTGGTAAGTAGGTTGGTGGAAATAAACTTAACTAGATTAAGTTATGTAAACAAGTCTAAAACCCTTACTGTTCCCTGTTCCCTGTTCCCTGTTCCCTGTTCCCTAATCTCCACCGCTAACTTTAATTGTGTCCACCTACTTATATGACCAATGACTAATGACCAATGACAAAGGACAAATTACCAATGATGTGGCAATCTTTCTGGAGTCGTCGTGTTTGGATCGCTTTATTCAGCACATTAACCCTACTCAACAGTGCATGTAGTAATAGTGAGGCGGATACGGTTGCAAGTCCTACTCCGACGCAAGCCGCCAGTCCGGTTTCCACCCCTTCCGCTTCTCCCTCGCCCAAACCGCAAGCCTCAAAACCCCAACCACCGTCACCCCCTCAATCAGACACCTACGAAGAAGCCATTGATGTGGCAACAAGTGCGGTGACAATTAGTCAATCAGCGGTGAGTCGAGAGGATTGGAATTTAGTGGCAAATCGTTGGCAAGAAGCCATTCAGTTATTAAAAGCTGTACCCGCTTCCAGTCAGCACCACTCAACCGCCCAACAAAAACTATCTCAATACCAAAACCTGCTGGCGGATGCCAAACAACGATCCATACCGCCACCGCCGAAACCGAAACAAGGAGATAGTAGTCCCCAGTTTTTCTCGATACCGATTAAAGGAAAAGTCCGGGGTATTCCCATTATCGAAGTTACCTTTAATGGTCAACGGGAATTTGATATGCTGTTTGATACCGGAGCAACAAATACGCTAATCACCCAGACGATCGCGTCCTCACTAAACTTAAAACCGGTTGGGTTTACTCAGATGAGTGTTGCTGATGGCGCGGTTGTACAAATGCAAGTGACAATCTTGGACTCCATCGAAACTGATGGTCGTCTGAAACGAGATCTTGAAGTCGCGATCGCACCACCATCCATGCCTGTTGGACTGTTGGGACATGACTTTTTTGACGGCTATGACATCACCATCAAAGATACTGTGATTGAATTTCGCAAACGTTCATAAGTGGGTTGTCCTTTGTCATTTGTCCTTTGTAAAGGTTTAAAGAAGTATTCTACAAATGACTAATGACCAATGACCAATGACAAATTACCAATGCCGAATCCATTTCCGGGGATGAACCCCTACCTCGAACAAGCCGACTATTGGTCAGATTTTCACAACCAATTGATCGCGTCATTAGCGAGAACACTGATTCCCAAGCTATTGCCCAAATATCGGGTAGTCACAGATAAGTGGGTGTATAAAATTGCTGGATCGAGTGCGATCGCCATTGGTAGACCTGACCTTACCGTACAGCAGCGCCGTACCCAGACATCACCCATCTCGGCAATTACCACGCGATCGCAATCCACTGTTCAACCGATTCAGGTGGCTGTTCCCCTCCGCCAAGAAATTCGGCAATCTTATATTCAAGTTAAAGATGCCGCCACAAAAGAGGTTGTCACGGCAATTGAAGTGCTATCTCCCGCTAACAAAGTCGGAGACGGTCGCCAAAAATACATAGCCAAACGGCAACGGATACTCGATAGTCTAACGCATCTAGTCGAAATTGACTTATTACGACAAGGGCAAGCTTTACCTCTAGAAAACGATAGCATTCACAGCCATTATTGTATCTTAATCAGCCGCGCCAATACTCGTCCTTTGGCAGATTTGTACCCATTTAATCTCCGCGATCGCATTCCCCCTTTCTCACTACCCTTGCGCCCTGAGGACAGCGAACCTGTGGTTGATTTACAAACGTTGATTAATGAACTCTACGAACAGTTAGGATATGACTATTTTATTGATTACAGCAACAGTCCACCGTCGCCTTGGTCTCAGTCTGATGTAGAATTTTGGCTTAATCCTTAATACCAATTCAGTGAAAAATAAATTCAGGACTATTACTAAAAATCCATTCATTCCTGGGTAAACAAATAAACTTCATCCTGCTGATAACTTAATTGAAATGTCGGTGTATTTTGTAACCGTTCTAACAATTGATTAACCACCTCTGGACTACTTCCCCAACCCGGATGACGCTGATTCAATAGTACATAATCAAATTGCCCTAACTCCGTTGTTTCCGCACCAACTGTTACCAACTTAACCACAGGGCGGTGGGTTAAATGGGGAGCAACTTGGGCAGGAACTAAAACCCCACCTTTAGTTTGAATTTGAGCAATGGCTTCCCTTGTCGCTTGCCAAGTATCGATGGATTCCAAATATCTCGACCAAAAATAACCAAATTTGGCTAACGCTAAAAACGCGACAAATGACCAGATCATCATGCTTCGCGGGTGACGTAACCATCCCTTTCCGGCGGCTAATGTAGAAATGACGGCTAATAATAGAAAAGGCAATGCAGGTAAAGAGTACTGATGAATTAAATCTTTTTGAGGTTGGTAGTCAGTGATTAGATTAATAATCAACGTGGGGACGGCACTGACTAAAGGGGTTAGATGCTGGGGTGAAAGTCCCCAAATCAGGGGTGAGAACAGCAACACTAAATATTCCAGGTTGGGCAAAGTAAAAATTCTTCCCAATACTAACCCCGGTTTAAGAAGCAGATTTTTTGCGATTTCTAGAACCGAGTCTCCTAAGAAAGCATAGCGCCCGACTGCTTCAACACCATTAGGTCTAAAGGCGGGAATAGTCACTTGAGTGGCAATTAAAAACCAGGCAATTCCTGCCCCTAACGCAATCCCACCACACCACCGCTTTTTCTCAAACACCAACAACCAAAACCCCATGGCGGCTACCGTCAGAGATAAAGCATCCCGACACGCCAAAATCAAAACAATTGCCCCACAAAACCAAATCTTACGATTCAGCCGCGCCGCCAAAACTGCACCTAAAAAAGCGGGTAAAGCGATAACTTCGGCATGGAAATCAAATAGATTGAGATTAAAAATTAATGGATACAGCAGATAGACGATTGCCATTGCTGTTGCTTGGGACTCCTTTAACCCTGCTTGACGGGCGAGATAAAAGGTTGGTAAAGCACCGACGGCTAAAGCAATGGCTTGCACCGCAAACAACCAATGGACATCGGGATGGATTTTGTATAGCAAGGCGAGTCCATAAAGAATCCAATCTGCGTGACCGCCCATAAAATGGTAACCCCAGAAGGAAACAATGGGGGTTTGTCCCTGGCTAATCAGGTAAGTCGCCTGGTCAAAATAGCCCAAATCAAAAGCAGTAGATTGAAATAGGGCGTGTCGTAAGCTGCTGCATATCAATAAGATTAAAGCACTTACCGCGATCGCAGACCTAACCGTATTAAGAGACCGACTTGTTGCCATACTACTTGCAGGGAGTTAAAATTTACCTCACCACTATTCCCCTAGAAGGGCAGGTTTCGTCAAGTTATCGGACTTATCGGTCAAACCCGCCCCGACACCCCACACCCTACACCCCACACCCTACCGACTATTCAAGTCGCTTACCCACCCCTTCAGTTCCCTATCTCAAAATCCCCGAAATAGGATTAACCCAGTCTGAAATAAACCGATCACTACACCCAAAATCCCGCCTAAATTAACAATCGCTTGCAATTCATTTTTGACAATCACTTTAACGGCAACTTCTAAGGATTCCGGTGATGTACCTCTTACCCGCTCTACAATAAGCTGATCAATGGATAAAATTGGAATAACTTGAGTCACCAGTTTTTCTAAATCTTCTTCCAGATAACGCTCCAAAATTAATGCCAGTTCTTGACTAATTAATTCCATTGAGCTGCTCATAATCGCCGACTCTCGCAATCGGTTTAAAATTAATACCGCGACCTTTTCCCAATCAATGGATTGACTTAAACCTTGCAAAAATTCACCGCCCTGCTCTCGAATATAAGTGCGTACTGCATCCCGCATGGTTTTGCGTAACTGTCGCACTGTAGACACAGGCAAATTTTGTAGAGATAGAGTTTGCAGCCATAACTGTAACCGTTCACGGGCACCCAAGGCGGTCAATAATTCTTGCAGACGCGCATTGCTTTCCTCTTTTTCATCTAAGCAATAGGTTCGCAAACGGGTTAGCGTATTGCGTAGCCCAAATAAATTGGCGACAATCCAATAGGTGCCACTTGTCTTCTCGCGAAACCCTTCATCAATGATTTGGATATTGCGATCGGTTAAAAAATCAATAATCCCTTGACGCAGCACATCAGGCGGTAATGCCACTTGCAAAATCCACTGGGAAAGCTGTTGTGCTTGTTGCTCATTCAGTTGAAACTCCAGCAAAATTTGATCAAAGATTTGGTTAAGCTGGGCTTCTAAAAAATCCTCGCGACGGGCTAAAACTTTGAGTAAACGGGGCAAGGATTCTCCTAATAAGTCGTGGAGAATAGCCGCAAGAATCTTCGCTGTTTTCTGTTCCTTATCTAACTGGACTTGTTGCAACGTCAGATTGAGCATCCACAGAATTGCCCCACGCACCCGTTCCCGATGCAGTAGACGCCGTGCTAGTCGTTGCATCTCCGACGGGGTTAACAAAGAACCCATGATGGTATCGGATACCCGTTTCGCTAACCGTTCCTGGTTATCGGGAATTAAACCGGGTGTAAACGGTAACCGCCGCTTGCCAATGTAAATGGGGCGGTAGGGACGGAATAGCATTTTAATTGCTAAATCATTAGTGAAATAGCCAATAATTCCCCCCGCGATTGGAGGTAAGAATAGCAGCCACAGGTTCGATAAATTCAAAACAGCAACCGACGTAATACAGAATGGACAAGCAAGGATTGGTGGAAAGGGTTGACTTGGGCGTTTTATAATCCCCAATCCCTGATCCCCATTGTAGGCTCTACGGTTCAAGGGGCGTTTCATTCTTCGGATAAATCACGAGGGCTTTCACCTTCGCTATTTTGTAAAAAAGCTAAACGACACCCGACACCCCTACACCCTGTCAATTCCTCAAGTCGTTTACCCACTCCGTCAAAACGCTACGGTTTCCGGACGACCAAAACGCCCATCATTCCCCCAGCGATGGGATAGTGCGTGGCGTGGCTAAATCCAGCCTGGTGAGCCAGTTCAACCTGCTGTTTTCCGTTGGGGAATCGCTCTAAGCTGGGAGTGATGTAGGCATATTCTTCCTCTAAGCCCAAGGATTTGGCACGGGGTACGACGATTGTGTCGAGATACCATTGCTGAAACTGACGTAGGGCTGGGTGTTGAGGACGATGAAAGTCTAGGATAGCTGCCTTTGCCCCCGGTTTGAGGACTCGGTACAGTTCTCGCAAACAACCGGGAATATCGGTAACATTCCGCAAACCATACCCCATGGTGGCACCGTGGAAAAAATTATCCTGGAAGGGTAAATCGAGAGCATCGGCTTCAATCCAGTGAAGGGTTAAGGGGGGATAATGATAAGTTGCCCTAGCTTTTGCGATCGCGAGTAGCCGAGGCGAAAAATCAACCCCATACACTTGACCCGTTGCGCCTACCTCTCGTGCTAGCAGTTCGGCTAAATCGCCACTTCCGCAGCATACATCTAACCCAATCTCACCGGGTTCTAAGTCGCACCACTTCACCGCCATCTTTTTCCAGATCCGATGTTGACCTAAACTTAACCACTGGTTGAGTTGGTCGTAAACTGGGGCGATGCGATCGAATAAATGGCGAACTTCTGAGGGGTCATTTGTCATTTGTCATTTGTCATTTGTCATTTGTTAGGGAATGGGGAATGGGGAATGGGGAATAGGCAATAGGGAGTTAAAACTCGGTCAGGGCGGGTTTTGAATAAACTTTATCATCAACCGCGCCACAGAAATCCCTAAACCCGCCCCTACAGATTCAACACTCAGCGACTGGTTGCGATCGCTAAACCAACCTGCTGGGCGGATAGGTGAATCAGTTTTAGCTCATCTTCACTCAATTTACGCGCCTGTTGTTGCCATTGGAGGGAGAGTAGAGCTAGGAGTTCGCTGCGGTGGACAATTGGAATCAGCAGGTGGGCTTTAATGCCAATTTTCTGGTAATACTCTGTGGCGTCTTGGGGAGTTGCACCCGGGGTGTTAATCCAGACTTGCAATTGGCGATTAGCGATCGCGTCTGGCAAAAGGGGATCGGATTCTAGGGGGTTGACAAGGGATTCATCTTGGCTGTGTGTACCTTTTACATCTATCAAATGATCATCTTCTACGAGTTGCAGGATACAGATGTCTGTGCCAAAGCTGTCGCTAAAGATTTTGGCGATTTGGGGCAAGCTGGTTTCTAGGCTGTCTGAATCTTGCGCCACTTGCACCAGGGTTTCCATGAGCGCCATTTGAGCATGGGCTCGCTGCAATTCCTCGGTGCGTTGCTTCAGGAGTTCGTAGGTTTGAACTGCCCGTTCTACAACGGTTTTGAGTTCGTTTGGGTCCCAGGGCTTGGTAATATAGCGATAGACTTGTCCAGCATTAATGGCTTCCACTAAGTCTTCCACATCCGTAAACCCGGTTAAGATAATCCGCATGGTATCCGGAAACTGGGGGACGGTTTTGCTCAAAAACTCCGTTCCCTTCATTTCTGGCATCCGCTGATCAGAAATAATTACGGCGACTTCTCCCTCATTGGAAAGGATCGAGAGGGCTTGAGCGCCACTTTCAGCCCTGAATACGTTAAAGTGACGCCGGAAGGTGCGGTAGAGGAGATCCAAGTTATCGGGTTCATCATCCACCACAAGCATTTTCGGTTTTTGCGATCGCTCCAAACTCATGAACTGACGAGTGATAGTATCAAAATTAGGGTTCACCTTGTCCATAACACTACAACAAACTCCAAGTGAGTAAGTTTGAACTGGCGAGCCACAAGGGTAAGGCTATTTTGGTCTGTCCTGTTGCCCAATAGATGTAAACTGTCTTAACCTTAAGCTTTTTATCTAACCCTAGCTAGTTTTTGATTAAATCTATTACTATTTAATCACGAGAAAATTGAGACATCTGATAACTCAAAAAATACGGCAAACTTTTCTTCCCATTATGACTGAAATATCACCTGGAAATCCTCACCATAATCCTCAAGCTCACTCAGAGACAGTAGATGCTGATGCACTAATTCAGTTGCTCAGGCGCAAAGAACGTAACTGGGTAGAGTGGGGACAAGCGTGTCAACAACTCCAAAGTGCTGGCTATAGTTCCCAAGCCGTTTTTGAACAAACGGGGTTTGAGCCAATTCAACAGAATCAAGTCATTGTAGCATCTCAGGTCTATGAAACGTTAGTCAAAGCGGGAGTGTCGGAGGCAGTGCGATCGCGCTTTGATCGGACGGGGAGTGATATCCTCTATGAGTTGCGGATTCTCACCCAACCGGAACGAGCCGCCGCTTCTGAGTTTATTGTTGCCAGAAATCTGGATGCTGATGGTGCCCGTGAGGTGGCAAAAGCGATGAAAGAGTTGTCGCGTCGCCGTAGCCTACCGGAAGGATTTTCAGATCATCCGGGTGATGCTGTGGCGTACCAATACTGGAAACTTGCCCAACAACAGCAGAATTTACAAGAGCGATCGCGCTTAGTCGCACGAGGGTTAATGTTTGCTCATAGCCAATCGTCGCGGGAAGAAATTGAGCAGTTACTTACAGAACCTTTTGCAGGGAACCGCCGTCGAGCGCCCCGTTTGCCCCTCTATCGCGTGGAAGCGAGCGAACAATTACCGCAACTGATCCCATTGGTGGGTGAGTTTCCGGTAACGACTGCTGAGTTCCATCAAGTGGAGGCGGTGAAGACAAAGGGGGCGTTTCAGATTGTGGATTCTGCCCATCAGCAACAGATTGTCGCCATTCCCGGTTGGCAAATCGTGGCAAAGGCACAAGAGCCTGTGGCAATTTTGGGTAATATCACTCAGATTCCTAAGCAGGAGAATCAAAAATCGGAAGCAGTGTTGCTAATTGTTGACCGCAAAACACCAGAATGGGATGCCGATAATTATTATATGGTTGATCAATCGGGGACATTGGCAATTGAGTGGTTTTCGGAACAGCCGGATATACCGTTACTGGGACAGCTAATTCTGGTGTTACGTCCCAAGAAAATTCTCGATGAACCGTTGAGTCGGGATCTATGGCAAATTGACGAATAAGTCATTTGTCATTCGTCATTTGTTATTTGTCATTCGTTGATTAGGAACTCTCTCCCCCTGCTTCCCCCGCTCCCTCAGCTCCCCCAGCTTCCAGACGTGCCATGGCACGTCTCTACTTCCCCTCGAAGTGATCGGTATCACAGGGCTACCGGAGGGTTATCACTTTCTGTTTGTAAAATTTGAGGAAAATTAACATAACTTGACTTGAGCAATGTTGTGCGGTGGCTGTCTATGCAATCTCCTATTCTTCTTCCGGGCGCTCTCTCGGAACTCTTTGCCCAAGCGACCAGTTCTGGTTACATGACGAAAGCTGACCGCTATGGACTGATGGCAGCGATTTTAGGCGAAGATCTCAGTACAGACGAGAAATGCGTTATCGATCGCCTACTGCGGGCGGTACGGCGAGGACGGCTGCATTTAGCAGATGAACTGTCTGCTGTGCTGACGGATTCCCATATTTCTTTCTCAGCGATGGTTTTAGCGGGCGGGCAAAGTTCTCGCATGGGTCAGGACAAAGCTTTGATTCCGATCCAGGGTACGCCATTACTGAGACAGGTTTGTACCATTGCCCTTAAATGTACTCGTGAAGTTTTTGTGGTCACTCCTTGGCCCGAACGATATCGAAATATCCTACCGAAAAATTGCCATCTCATCCAAGAAATGCTGCTTTTGGGAGAAGATCAATCCCATGGTCCTTTGGTCGCATTTGCTCAAGGATTAACTCAAGTGAAACGAGATTGGGTGCTTTTACTCGCCTGTGACTTACCCCAACTTCAAGTTGAGGTTTTGCAAAATTGGGGTAGTCAGTTAACAAATACTCCCAAAGAGGTAATGGCTGTACTCCCCCGAAGTCCCAAAGGATGGGAACCCCTGTGTGGTTTTTACCGACGCCAATGCTTACCCCAATTAATCGATTATATTAATCAGGGGGGGCGCTCCTTTCAAAAATGGCTGGCACAGCATCCTGTTCAGGAACTTCCAGTTCGCGATCGCCAGATTTTATTTAACTGTAATACCCCAGAAGACTTGAAAGTGATCAATTAGCATCTGTCGGGCTGCCTGAGATAAGGGTCGCAGCGACTGCCACGATAGGGTATTCAGTATTTATACGTATTTAGTTGATATCAAAATCATCAAATAAGTATCTACATATCAATTTTTCTGCTGTACTCATAAAGATAAACAAACCTCAACTTCCTACTATTCTCCCTCTTCTTTGCTCTGTTCCTCTCGCCTCAGTACACTACTTATTCATTAATCTTTAACTACGTGTTTATACGGAACTTTTTAAAATAGGTTGCCGTAGCTTTTTTTAGTGGACTATGCTGATACGCAAGCCCAAAAAAGAGGCTGTGTCACTAAAAAATAGAAAAGGACATGAAAAGACATTTATTCGCCAGTGTTATTATCGGGACGTTAGCCTTGAGTGCAGGTGAGGCGAAAGCTGCCACGATTACAATTGACTCTTTTGATGATGGGTTTCAACATATCTCTGCGGCTAGTAGTACAACATTTAATTCAACGATTTATCTTAGTAGGGGGTTTGGGGGAGTTGTAAGACCCACGCTGTAGTTTTAATTCAGCGTTGGGATACACAACTCCCCCAAGTTAATTTTACGGGATTCAATCTCTCTAAAATTAACATTTAATAGTACACCACTAGCTAATAAAATGTTATATAATGGGGGGATGCTGACATTTAACTATAGCTACCGAATCTATCCAGATGCCGCTCAAGAACAACGGTTGATTGAGTGGATGGAAATTTGCCGACGTGCCTACAACTATGCACTAGGGGAGATAAAGGATTGGTGCAATAGTCGCAAATGTTTGATTGATAGATGTTCTCTAGAGAAAGAGTACATCATTCCAGCCGATGCTAAGTTTCCTGGCGAGGTTCAACAGCTTAACAACTTGCCTAAAGCTAAGAAGGAATTCCCCAAGTTAAAAGAGGTTCCCTCCCAAGTCCTTCAGCAAGCGATTAAG
>NZ_JAVJQN010000155.1:0-88221 GCF_040218245.1 Coleofasciculus sp. E1-EBD-02
ATTATCCCACAGATTTTCTCCCAAGATTATTAAGAAAATCTTAAATATACATGGGTACGATTTGAGGGAACGAAATTGCTAAAATGCTTACATAGTCTGGGTTTAGGCTTCTTGAGTCAATTGGGATGGGGGGAACTTCAGTTTAATGCCTTACAACACGACCAACTGATTGCCGCCGATTATGCCCAAACTGACCCCAAAACTCAAGAATTATCGGCGTCTTATTTGATTCCCTGTAATATCACCTCGGTTCTGGATGTGCCAATTCAGATCCGAGGAGAAATCGCCGGAGTTGTCTGTTTAGGGAAAGTGGGAACCATTCGCCATTGGACAGCAGAAGACCAGAATTTTGCCCGATCACTGGCTGATTTAGTGTCTTTGGCAATGGAAGCGCGAGAACACAAACAAACTGAGTTAGCTTTAGCGGAAAGTCAACGGAGTTTGGCAACCTTAATGAGCAATATACCCGGTATTGCTTACCGTTGTCTGAATGACTCTGATTGGACAATGCTGTTTATCAGTGAAGGGTGCTATAACCTCACAGGTTATTCCGTTGAAGCGTTCACACAACAAAAAATACTCACTTATAATCAACTGATTCATCCTGACGATCAAGAGGCTGTATTTGAGCAAGTCCAAACTGCCCTAGATCATCACCGTTCTTACCAACTGACTTACCGAATTATTACCGCGACTGGGCAATTAAAGTGGGTTGGGGAACAAGGACAAGGCATTTTTGACTCTGATGGTACATTGCTTTATCTAGAAGGTTTAATTACAGACATTACTGCTCAAAAACAAACCGAAGCGGCATTACGTAAAAGTGAAGAACGCTGGCAGTTAGTTTTACAAGGTACTAAAGATGGTATCGACTGGAATATGACAACTGACGAAATGTTTGTTTCAGCTTACTTAGCACAAATGCTAGGTTATAACGACCAAAATATAACACGGTGTAGTACAGGAACGATGAAACAGTGCTTTTCTACTCTTGGAAATGGTGTGTCATATCGAGTCTGAAAACGCTGTAAATGAATAATGTGATCTGACTGGCTACTATCAACAACAGAGACGTTCCAGCGGAACGTCTCTACAATTCAATCCTAAATCCCCGCATGACCTAACGCTAAGCCTGCAACCAGCATCCCCAGAACCAAAAACGGTTGAGCGCTGGCTTGATATTTCACATCATTTTCCAGGGGCGATCGCAGAAAATACATATCCTGAAATGTAATCTGAGGCACAATTAACAGCAGCAGGATTGCCGCATAGAGATTTTGATGAATGCTAATCAAATACCCCGCAATCCCGGCTTGAAAGATATCAATCATCAGCACACAAATCCAAGCCGCTGTCCCCACGCCAAACATCACCGGAATAGACTTCAGCCCCAATTGGCGATCGCCTTCCACACTCTTAAAGTCATTTACCACGGCAATGCCTAAACCTGCCAGACTATAAAACAGAGTAAGAATTACAATCGTCCAATTCAGATCCCCAAATAAAGCATGACCCGCCCACCAGGGAAGGGCAATATAACTCGCACCCAGGGCATAGTTTCCCAGCCAGCCATTCTTTTTCAACTTCAATGGCGGCGCTGAGTAAATATAGGCAAGAAATGCCCCAAAAAGGGTTAAACAGGTTAACGTGGGAAACTCATGACCCACCCATTGATCTAACCCATACGCCACACCGATACCCGCCAGCAATAGCAAGACAATCTGAGTCACCACTTGAGGAACCGAAATTGCCCCAGAGGGAATCGGGCGGTAGGGTTCATTAATCGCATCCAATTCGCGATCATAAAAATCATTCAGGGTTTGGGTATACCCCGCCATCAACGGACCCGACAGTAACATACACGTCACCGCTCTCAGGATATCTTCCGGCGTCCAGGTATATCCACCGCCCGACGCCGCGCCACAGACAACCCCCCAGATTAGGGGAATCCAGGTAATTGGTTTCATTAACTGGAGACGAATTTTCCAGATCGATTTTTCACCGGGGGCGGCACCTTTCATGCCTAGAAGTTGCCGGGTTTTACCCGTTTTATCGGTTTGTTCGGTTGAGGGAGAGTTAGACATTTTAGTATTAAGTGTTGAGTGTGTAGGGGCGGGTTTTACCAATAACGCTCCGGATCAAACCACTAACTTAACTAAACCCGCCCCGACTTAACCTTCGCTTGGCTCAAGAGAACCTGTTTTGTAGGGGCTGATTTAGAGAATTTCGCGTATTTGCGTATTTAATGATAACGTTACCTCAAAACCCGCCCTAACCGATAAGTAGAGGCAGGTTTCACTATTATCGTTTGAAATGGTGCGTTACGCTCCGCTAACGCACCCTACACCCACCCCGACGAATGACATAAGACAAATGACAAATGACGAATGACATAAGACAATCAGAACGAAATGATTAAATGCCGATCTTGGAACTTCGCCCCTTTCACAGCTTGACCGCTTAATTGGGGCGGAAGCCAAATATTACGCCGCTGATCGCCCGCTTCAATTGTCACCTCTGGACCATATTGGGTGAGTTTCACCTGCTTTTTGTCGAAGCCCGGTAAAAATAAACTGACTTGACGATTTGCCACATCTATGCTGATCGCCTTGGGCGCTTGTATCGCTTGTTTAAAATCAGGTAAGGCATCCATCAACGGTTGCCAATCAGCCACCTGAGATAACTGGGGCAAAGCGCTAACCGTTAACGGGGCAAAATCAGCCGCTAACGTATCCGTTGCTGGAATTTGGTTCAACAGAACCCCCCCCACCGTCAGATTAACCTGCTGGGCGCTCCCCCAGAAATACTTAGCCGTTGCTAAAGCCGCCGTATCTCCGGTTGTCACCAAATACGCCGCCACCCGATTCGGATCAGCCACAGCGGTTTTACCCTGTTCCAGCATTTGGCTAGTTTGCTGAGTCGGTTTATTGGCAAAATCGTCGGGTGTCCAGGTCACATTAAGAATGGCACTGGTAACCGGTTGGATAAATGGGGAAATTGCCTTACCCAGATCCGACTCGGTAAAGATTTGGCGAAAGCGGCGAAAATACCAACTGAGAATTTCTGGCATCCCCAGCATCCTCAATGTGGCTTGATCGCCGCTGCCATCATAGATGATCACATCATACTCACCACTGGCATCATACTCGCGAATCGCATTCAGGGCTAACGCACTATCCATCCCTGGTAAAATGCCCAATTCCTGACCATAGACATTTTTCAGGGTTGGCGATCGCAAATACTCTGCCTCTAGCTTTTTCACCTCGTCCCAACTCTGTTCCAGGAGGAGGGTAGACTGAAGCTGAACCGCTTTCAGATTCGGTTCCACCTCCGTCGGATCAGCCCTGGGGAATGTTCCCAGTAACAGTCCAAACGCCGGGGTGGGATCTTGCCCGACCAAAAGGACACGCTGACCAAGATTTGCGAACTTTTTAGCCGCCGCGATCGCAATTGTGGTGCGACCGGTGCCGCCTTTGCCTAAAAAGGTGAGAATAAAAGCCATAATTTTGCTGGACGCTGCTGGGGAAGTCGTCACTAACTGACGGGTTTGAGTTCATCTTCAAAAAACCAGGTTGCCGTGCTGTCGTCAAATTCGACGATCGCACCGACACCGCTGCCATCTGTCATTTTAAAGTCTTTGACGATGCCAACTTTCCCTAGTTTATTCACGATATCGCCCGACACCCGGTCTCTGAGACGACAAACTTGAACTTTTTGACCAATCTCCATTATTGCTGCTAGTACTTTTAATAGGATGAACCATTCCAAAGTGTACCGGAATCTGGGAAGTTTTGACCCGATTACAAGCTTCGAGGAGATAGTTTTGAACATGTAGGGGCGGGTTTGACGAATAACGCTGCGGTTCCAACCACTAACTTAACTAAACCCGCCCCGACCAAGGTTTGCTTCCCCTGCTCCCCCAGCTCTCTTCAACTCCCACTTACCATCCGCTCCTGGGCTTGAGCCAAGGCGCGTCGGACTTGCTCAAATCCTGTTCCCCCATAACTGTTACGGGCAGAAACTACCTGAGTTGGTGCGATCGCGTCGTAAATATCCTCCTCAAAGGCAGGATGGATTTCTTTCCACTCTGGCACCGTTAAGTCTTTCAGCAGTTTACCCGCCCCTAGACAGGTTCTCACCACTTTACCCACCAAGTTATAGGCTTCTCGGAAGGGAACCCCTTTACTTGCCAAATAATCCGCCACATCGGTAGCGTTGGAGAAATCTTCCGCCACGGCTGAGGCGAGACGCGGAGGACAAAACTCTAGCCCCTCCCGCAACAGAATTGTCATCGCTTCCAGACATCCTTTAACCGTTTTCACGCTGTCAAATAGCGCCTCTTTATCCTCCTGCAAATCCTTGTTATACGCCAAAGGCAATCCTTTCATCAGCACCAGCATGGCTTGCAGATGCCCAAACACCCGCCCTGTTTTGCCCCGTACCAATTCCGGCACATCCGGGTTTTTCTTTTGCGGCATAATACTCGAACCTGTCGAGCAATTATCCTTGAGGGTAACAAAGCCAAATTCCTGAGACGCCCAGAGAATAATTTCCTCCGACAGTCGGCTCAAGTGAACCATAATCAGACTCGCCGCCGTCAAAAATTCAATGGCAAAGTCGCGATCGCTCACCCCATCTAAACTATTACGATAAACATCGCCAAAGTCGAGCAGGGAGGCGCTGTAGTGCCGATCAATGGGGAATGTCGTCCCCGCTAGCGCCCCACACCCTAAAGGAGAAATATTCACCCGCTGGTAAATTTCCCCCAACCGTTGCCAATCCCGTTGCACCATTTCCCAATACGCCAGCAAATGATGGGCTAAACTCAGCGGCTGGGCGCGTTGGAGATGGGTGTAGCCTGGGATTAGGGTTTCGACATGGGATTCAGCCAGAGTCAGCAAAACCCCTTGCATCTGTCGCAACTGAGTCCGAATTTGGGTAATTTGATCCCGCAAATAGAGTCGCGTATCTGTACCCACTTGGTCATTTCGCGATCGCGCCGTGTGCAGCTTTTTCCCCACATCGCCAACAAGTTCCGTGAGGCGTCGTTCTACGGCAAAATGAACGTCCTCAGCGTCAATACCGGGGTTAAATTTTCCCTGGCGGTATTCTGAACGAATTTGTTCTAACCCATTCACCAGTTGTTCCGCTTCAAGGGCTGAAATAATGCCAGTGTGGGCAAGCATCTTCGCATGAGCCACCGAACCCGTCAGATCATACTCAATCAGCTCGATATCAAACCCAATACTGGCATTGAATTGTGCGATCGCCGGATGTAGTGCCGATTCAAATCGCTGACTCCACGTTGTTTGTTCCGTCACAATACCGATTCACCAATGACAAAGGACAAATGACAAAGGACAAATCACCCAAACGAACTCATCCCCCGAAAAATATAACCGATAACTAAACCAATCAAAAATGCCCAGACTTGACCCGATTCAATGAAATTATTAAACGCCTGTTGAATTTGACCCAAAACATCCGGATCTTCAACTTGCTGGGCTAACACCAGTCCATCAGTTAGCCATGGACTTACCAAGTCAATCAAGGGATGAAGACCAGTGACAACAGACGTTAGAGCTTGCACTTCCACAACAGCCATGGTGATGATTGCCTTTAAATAGGTTACTCGGAAGATTTTACCTGCAACACGACCAAGGTCATATCATCTCCGTTACGGTTTTTCCCGCCCATAAACTCTCCCACCCGCTCAAATAGGTAATCTAGGATGGGTTGGGAGCCTTGGCGATGTTCGCACGCCCACCGAAAGGCTTCAATCAGATTTTCCTCATCAAAGCGATCGCCGTGTTGATTGGCGACATCAGTAAATCCATCCGTGTAATAGATAATCGTGTCTCCTACATCGAGTTGGATTTGATCATCTTCATACTGAGAATCTGCCTCTAAGCCAATCAACATCCCATCGGTATCCAGACGTTGGATGGAATGGGTGGACGCTTTCCATAAGAAAGGGGGGTTATGGGCAGCATTGCTATAGGACAAAATCCGGGTTTGAGGATCGTACTCCGAATAAAACAGGGTGACAAATCGATTGGAATTTTCCAAATCAGCATACATCACCCGATTCAAATGTTCCAGGATGCGGGCAGGGGTATGACGGTTTAGCACTTCTGCTCGCAACATACCCCGCGTCATTGTCATAATCAAGCCCGCTGGCACGCCTTTGCCCATGACATCACCAATAACCACGCTCCAAGGTACAGAGGCTTTGTGATCATCAATATGTTTATTGTCACAAGGCGGGATCGGACGAAGCTGATCATAATTGGTGGGAATAAAATCATAATAATCCCCACCGACTCGACTTGCCGTCTGACACCGAGCCGCCAGTTCAATTCCTTTAATCGAGGGACATTGACGGGGGAGGAGGCGTAATTGGATTTCCGCGCCAATTTCTAACTCTCGATCTAAGCGTTCTTTTTTGCGAAGTTCTACAGTCAGTTCATCATTCGCGATCGCGACGGCTGTTTGATCGGCTACCAAACGCACTAGCTTCTGTCGAGTTGGCGTCCAGCTATAATTTAGGTCATCAGTAAACACATATAAACGTCCTCGTTCGACATTTTTAATTAAAATCGGTGTGCCAAATAACTGAATATCTGTGTCTAAATAGCGATTGACCTGATCGTCAAATGATGACCAAATGGCGTCCAACTGTTCTGGACTCATTGCCGATTTTCCATCCTCATTGCCTTGAGCCGTGATCGTCTGAGTTGCCCGTTCAAGTGCTGGACGCAAGGTTTGACACTCTTGATTATCTTGGCAATGCACCTGTTCTAGCCGGAGTTTACCATTTGGTTTTAACAAAACCAATGCGCCTCCCTCCGTATCGGTAACCCGTGCTGACATCAAGGGAATTAGTTCTAAAAATTGATTCAAATTGTTGAAGCTGCGTAGGGCAAATCCCAGTGAGCTTAACAAATCTTGGATTTTATGTTGTTCTCGGTGTAGGCAAGCCACAAGTTCTTTCAGGGCGGAAACGGGTGTTCTGTCAGAAGCCGCGATATAGGGTGTGCCATTCGCTGAATTAGGGGGTTGGCTGGGGAAGGGGCGTGCTGTCATTACATCAGGGTTTGGGAGCATCACTTTTTACTAAAGATATAGTCCAATCGGAGGTAGTCTCTACACTTATGGTCTTCAAGTAGCTATTGAAACACTTTTGACCATCCATGCTTCCATAAGTAAGTTGCAAACGTCCGGACAGCCTTCTTGCAGGCATGAATAGGAAAATATAAAAAGCGTGGGAAAATCCCGATGACATCCTATCTTAACGCTGTTGGTCTTTGGCGCTGTACTGAAGTCTGTTCCGGTTATTGTATAAGTATTTGACTGATTTTAGGTGTCAATCATAGCGCCAATTGAGTATTCTGCCAACGTCTATCTGGGGGATTAGTTAAACTCTGTCTTGTTTTTGGTCTTCAATCAAGCCTCCAAAATCACGATTAGCTCTTCAGGAATCCCCCATTTTTTCTATCGATTGGAAAATAAAAGGTACATTTACCCTTTTCTTCGACCAGGATAATAAGTAGATGGACACAATAAAAGCTAACGGTGGGGATCGTCATTCGTCATTCGTCATTCGTCATTCGTCATTCGTCATTCGTCATTTGTAAGGGTTTGAGGCTTGTTAACATAATTTAATATAGTTGAGTTTATTTCCACCAACCTACTTAGATCAACCGCTGATACCGGACAAAACCCATAAGAATTTAGTAGAGACGTTCCGGCGGAACGTCCCTACCACAGTTTACTTGTCCTAACTTATGGCACAACCCGGAAACCCTTGCAAATCAAGGGTTAGCGGCTGATTAAAGGTGCATCAGGTGCAAGGTTTTGAAACCCATAAGCTAGAAATCCTGGCATTTTTAAAGGATGTGTAAGCAGAATTTGTCTGAGACAGGGAGGTGAAACTGTTCCCTGTTCCCTGTTACACACCGAGCGAAGCCGAGGTGTTCCCTGTTCCCTGTTACACACCGAGCGTGTTACCGAGCGAAGTCGAGGTAAGCCGAGGTGTTCCCTGTTCCCTCCCCTCACCATAAAACTTATCCAGCAGCCCCTAATTATTCAACACTTCTACATCATGACGGAAGGCAATTAAGGCATGACTATTCTCCATTTCGGCTAAGCTTTGGAAAATATCGTCAGAGACTTCTGCGGAGACAACGCTTTTCATCTCAATATTGGTGTTATACCCAACAATATCTCCCATGCGCCTGCCATGACCCCCTTCACCAAGGACATCGTTGATGGTATATCCCGTTACCCCTTTGCTTTTGAGCAGTTTGATTAAACGCTCTTTGAGTACAGATTCACTGATAATCGTGATTAAGACAGCGGGTTTGACGGGAATGGCTTCAGTAGACATAAGAAACTCCTAAAATATTTGTTTAGGGAAAGATAACAGGCAAAGAATAACTCAATTCCTGTACCAATTCGAGATTTTCCGGAAAAGTTCACCGTCTCAGACTTCTGTTTGGCAATCGGCGAGTCGTTTTAATCCACTGCCGCAGTCGCTGTCGCAGCTCATCGATATTCGGCGTTTGTTTACCATAACGCCAGCGTACATAAGCTTGAGAAATGTCATCAATCACGGTGGCTGATTCAGAGGATTGCTGCTGACGCATGACCCTAGCATATTCTAACGGCGTCTGGGCGGGGTGCTTAATATATCCTCTCGCTTTCAAAACCTTTAACATTTGCTGATAAAGCCGTTCCATTGGTGGTAACTTCCCTAACCAGCGACGGTAACGCCACGTTTGCCATTGTACCCAACCTAACCAACCCACGAACCCCAGCGCGATCGCGAAAATTAATCCGCCAAACAATCCCATCCAACTACTTGAGAATATCACCCACAGTCGCACAATCAGCCGCAGCAGCGAACCCACAACCAGATTCCACAATTCCCCGATAAAATTGCTGACGGGTGAGGGAAGCCATCCCGCTACCCACTGCCAAAACTGACGCAAAACACTAAAGGTTGCCGTATCTTCCACACTTTGGGGAACTATTTCATGTCCGGGAATGGGGTCAAAGGCAAACCAGCCATAGTTTGGGAAATAGACCTCAGTCATGGCGAAAGCATCGGTATTTTTGACCACATATAAGCCCGTGAATGGATTAAACTGACCCGTACCAAATCCTACGACTAACCGCGCCGGAATCCCAATCGAACGCAGCATGATGGTTAACGCGGTGGAAAAGTGATCTGGATAACCACCTTCATGTTTAAAGAGAAACGCTTCAACTAAATCCTCGTCTTCTTGTAAATAGGGAAGTCCAAAGGGATTATCGGGAATTCGATACCGTTGTTTCAGGGCTTGAGCTAAATACAGCGCCTTCTCGTAGGCGGAGGTGAGGGGTTTGGGGGAGGTAGCTAAAAGTTGTTCGGTTTTTTCACGCACCTTATCCGCGATGTCTGGCGGAACATCAAGATAGTATTTTTGAATATTATCGGGATAAGTTTCCGGGGCTTGTTGGAGTCGGGTGCGATCGCGCAGGGGTACTTCCGATACTACGGTATAGGTTAATCCTTCGAGTAAAGCTAGGGGCGATCGCAAACTACCTTCTGTATCAATTCCTACTTCCTTTGTGGGAAAATAAAGGCTTTTCGGATAACTCAGTGCCGGAATAATATTCGGCAGTTCCGATACGGCGGTATAACTTTGAATCACCGTTTTCGTCCGACCCAAATTAAAGCTAGTCGGATAGAGTGCAAATCGATAAGACCAAGGCGGACGAGTCACCTCCAGCACCTGATCTTCGCGAGACAATTCCCATCCTTGACCTGTATACTGGTCAAACGCCTGCACGCGCCAAAATCCGGGGGCTTGGGAACGCACCCGCAAGACGACTTTTGGCTTTAAAGCACCTCGGAGATTCTGGTTAATCTGAGTACCAAAGCCATAGTAAAACGTTTCATCCATTTCACCCGCACCCCGACTGGGAGAGGTTCCCTCACCACCTGTCCCCTCGCCTTCACCCTCACTCACGTATCCGGGATTATTCACGTTTCCAGTATCCCCATCTAGATCATCCCAATCCAATGGCGCACTCACCGGAAAGGTTTGCAGTTGATAACCGGGAAATCGAGGCATTAGGGCAAAAATCCCTAAACCCAGGGCGATAACGACTAACAAAAAAATACTTAACCGTCGTAGTGACAGCGGCGAAGAACGTTTAGCTTTTTTCCTAGACGTTTTCCGTTTTGGTGATAAACCGATGCGGGATTGGTAATCGAGGATGAGTGTGGGTAACGCGATCGCTAAAAATATCAACAGTAGCGGTGCAAACGCTAAGGTTTGGCTCAGGGTTCCTGCTACCCCCAACAAAATCAGCCCGATTACCATCGAATAGCCTAAATCCTTGCGCCGGGGCAAGTCAAAGCTGTGGAGGACTTGTACTTGAATCAATAATTCTGCGAGAACGAGGCGGGTATCATTGAGGCTGGCTAATAAATTATTAAAGAATACCCCCATAGCGATTAGCATCCCAATCGCCAAAAAGAACTTAACCGCAATGTTGCGATGGCGGCGACGATACCAACTCCAGGTTGCTCCCAGGATAGAGAGGGGTACAGCCCAGACACTCATCTGGGTTTCAGCAGCAATATCGGTGGCGATAATTCCCACAATCACTAGCCCCTGGACTAGGACTCGTAATCCGATCGAGTCTTCGGTTTGAGGCAGTGGCATTGTGCCAAGACGCTGCCACACCTGATTTAGACCAGGTAGACGCCGGATTCGCTGCATCCCTGAAGGGTTCGACATAACAATTGACTCTCTTGTGTGCGAGATGGCTGTTAGGTTAAATTCACGGGTTCAATCTATTGTATCTAAGTCCACAGTCGGGAGTGAGAGAAGCTCCCAAGTCTAACAGCTAGCACTTAACCCTTACCCCTTACATCGTTGGGTAAATCGCAAAAACCAAGGGGTTTTGGTCTGAGTCTTGGAACCGAATTTCCAGGGGATAGGTTTGATTCGGCGGCAAATCAAAGGCTTCAACACTCACATAGCCGGGATAGGTGCGCTCTGATACGGCTGAACCTTCAGGTGTACGCAAGGTCAAACTGCCACTTTCGGGTAGATTGCTGATCACCCGCAGGGTGGGAACACCTTCTTGGATCTGGTACTCTGCCTGGACGGTGATCACGCCGACAGAGGTTTGCCATTGGCGTTCAACCGAAGGCTGGTTGGGTGAAAGGGATACAGTTAACGTGCTAATAATTTCTTTAGCCGCTAACAATGCCAGAATCATTTGTTGCTCTGGAGTTGCCTCGTCATAGGATGGAGATGGAAGTTCCTTGAGCAACAGTTGCAGTTGTTCAGGGTCACGACCCGATCCCGAAGACAAAAGTACCATTTGCGCTTGATTATTCAGCAACTGGAATTGGGCGGGGAATAAGTTTTCCACAGCCTTGACCATTTTTCGCCCCAATTGATAGGGGGAATAGACTGACTCCGAACAAGCGTTAAATAGGGTGACTAAAACGTTTTCCGGGATGGGGACAGGTAGCGGTAGGTTCAAGAGTTGGGGTGTCCAGACTTGAACCGATGGAACCCCAGTCGAGGCTACGCTGTCTGAGATATCAGGTTCGTATTCATGAATATTCGTCTCCCAGGGGAATAAGGGGGGATGACGCTCAATTTCTACTTGCAGTTTGCGCTTAATTAGCGCCTCAAAACGATTTTGCACGATCGGCATATCTCCCAAGTTGTAGGGGCGGGTTGTACCGCCCGGTTCAATGTCCTCACGAGTAGGAATGTCTTCTGAACCCACTCGTGTGTGGTCATTAGCGGTGTCGCCAGTTATAGTGGGTGCAATGTTCACCTCTTCAACATCCAGTGGATCTAACTCATCAAATTGAAAATTTGCTGCTTCTAGCTCATCGATAGGGTCTAACCCGTCGGGTTGCCCATGGACTGATGGTGTAGCAGCAGGAACGGACTCTTGTAGCAGCCAAGCCATTAAGCGGCTGTATAGGGTGTCCGAGTTATTGTTTATGTCACTATTCATCTTCAGATGCACCTGATCCGGATACTGAACGATTGCGAATATCCCAGGCAATTTCCAGCAATTTAAACCATCGCTTGTCAACCTGAGTCACTGTACAACTTAGGGCTTGGGCTATTTCTTGGGTGGAATGACCCTGCTGCTTGTGGTGCAGCAATTCCCGCTGTTGGGGATCAATTTTATTCTGAAATAGCTGCCACTGGTGGGGGGTCAACCCCAGATTTTTTTCTAAATCGGCTTCTAGCCATTGATGAACAAGTTCCCAACGGTGAGAAAGGGCAAACCGAATTAAATGATACTTAAATCGTTGCTGTAAGTAATCCCTCTGACGGGGGGTTAATCCTAATATCTCCTCAATTTCGCTCGTCGGCAAGTCTTGTAGACGCAGGGTGAAGTAGTCGGCACAATCGTGTTGTTGCCGTTCTTCGAGATAGGCGAACAATTCCTCAACAACTTTATCCCGCAGGTTCGCTTCCAGAGGTTCGGGTTCAGACGCCACCATCACCTCTCGCACCTGCTGAATCGCGGCATCGTTCCAGGTATTTTCTGAATCGGGAGTACCCCCTTCGGCGGCGGTATCCATGTCTACCGAGGTTTCTGGGGGTTGCTGTTGAGAAAAGGTTTGCGCCCGCAAGATCAGCAGTTGCTGGGATCGCCGTCCGGGTAAAGGAATACGGCGCTTGGCATACCGTTCGGTAAACGCCATGTACTCCGACAACTCCAGTAGCGATCGCGGACGATAATTCTCGTCAATGGATGTCTCACGCCGAAAGGCATTTAAGGATTCGACATAAAATCCCTGTAAGAAATCTTCAATCAGGGTAACGCGGGCTTGATAGCTCGCGGGGGTTTGAGACGGGGTAATATAGCGGTAGACGATCGCACTCAACGTACTCTGAAGGTCGATTCGTCCCCGGTGAGATCCAAGGCGGTAATACTTTAAGACTTGTTTGAGGCGATGGTTGGCTAGGGTCTTTGCCCAGCTTTCAACATCTCCAGACGTCTTAATTCGATGGCTTTCATTACAAATTCGAGTGACTTCATTTGCTAAACGCGCTGCTACATCCCGGCAGTTCTGCTCGGATGCAGTCGTAGACTGCCGGAGTTCGTTAAATAGCAGTTGAAAAATAGCCTCCACGCCCTGGCAGACTTCCCTCATGATGTTCATTCTTTCACAAAGACCCTAACACACATATCAACAACCGTTTTAATCTGGGTTTAGACTCATACATAGCAGTAAGAGGTACTCGAAAAGAGGATCGCTCGATGGATTTAACCCAACAAATTCAAGCTCTGATTGACAATGCCCCGGCTGACGGGACGACGCCGAAAATGGTTGAGGCGATTGCCCCCGTCCTAACCACGCTTGCCAGTCAGTTACACCACTCGGACTATCATATTCTCCAAACCCTAGATCAAGGTTGGGTGGTAACGACCCTGAGTAATCGTGCCCAGCCTGAGGTCGAAAAAAATGTTGTCTATGCTTTTCCTACACTCAAAGACGCGGCTGATTTTCAATCCAATTGGGACCCTCAAATCATCGCGATGCCCGTGCCAGTCACTCACATTTTGTTCCAGATGTTAGCCCTTAACACGGTAAATAGCACCGTTTTCTTTGATACACCTGGTAATTTAACAGCCGGAACCGAGGTGCGTCGAGAGGATCTGCAACGCTTGGTTCAAACTCAGCTCCAGCATACTCAATCAGCACCTCGGTCATATCCTAGCAACCTCCCCCCAGATATCGCTTAAGATATCGCTTAATTTAAATTAACCTACAGCCGCTAAAATTCTAGAGACTTGAGGGGAGAGCGATCGACAAACCGCCAATTCGGTGCTGGAGGTTTCTCTAACCTTAAGCTTTTGGTCAGCTTTGGCGCTGTTATTTCTCCTGAAAACCCTGGCTTTTCTATTGTAAGCGGTTATAGTCGTTATCCAGTGTCAACGCCTGTAATTTATATCACAGAGGATAACCATGTCTGAATGTCCTGTTTGTCAAACCCAATATATCCCAGGTAATGTGCATCGTTGCTCTGTCTGTGGGTGGGATTTGACCCCCTATCCACCTGCCTTGGCGCAGTCTGTACCCTCAGAATTTTGGCAGCAGCAGTCCGTTCAATTAGATTGGGCGAGACATATGTGGGCGAAATGGTCATTTTCCCAAGGGGTTTGGCAGACGCTTTCTCCCCTGAAAGAACAGTTAGCCCAGATTGAACAACAGCTTCAGCAGGCACAACAGGAACGGCAGGATTTACGGGAGCAACTCCAACAACTGCTGCCGCAACTGGATCAGCCCTTACCCACACTAAACACCGAAAGTCATCAAGAGTCAACACCATTACCTCCCCTAGAGGTCGCCGTTTTAAATTATGAATTAATTGAACATCAATTCACGCTCAATGATTTTTCTGACTCAGTATTATCGGTTGCCATTAGTCCAGACGGCGAAACCTTAGTTAGCGGCGGTTATGACAATATGATTAAAGTGTGGAATCTCCAAACTAGGGAGATCATTCACACACTTGCCGGACATACCGACTCCGTTGTTTCTGTTGCCATTAGTCCGGATGGTAAAACCTTAGTCAGTGGCAGTGCTGATAATACTCTGAAAATGTGGAACTTAAACACTGGCACAGAAATAATGACGGCTGATGAACATTTGGACTCAGTATTATCGGTAGCGATTAGCCCAAATCGTAAAACCGTAGCCAGTGCCAGTTCTGACGGAACCATTAAGCTGTGGGATTTGATCACAGGCTATGAGATCCGCACCTTATTTGGTCATGCCGATGCCGTATTGTCAGTGGCGATTAGTCCAGATGGACAGAATCTAGTCAGTGGCAGTTCTGATGATACGATTAAAGTTTGGAATCTGAAAACGGGGAAAGAAATCCGCACCTTAACTGGGCATAGAAGTTCAGTGTTGTCGGTGGCAATTAATCCCGATGGACAAACAGTCGTGAGTGGGGGATATGACGATACGATTAGAGTGTGGAATCTGAAGACCGGAGAAGAAATCCGCACAATTACAGGTCATGAAGATTCCGTCTTATCGGTTGCTGTCAGTCCAGCGGGGCAAATGTTAGTTAGTGGCAGTTCTGATAATACCGTTAAGGTTTGGCATCTGAAAACAGGCGAAGAAATCCACACTTTAAGGGGTCATTCTAGCTCGGTTATTTCCGTGGCGTTGAGCCGAGATGGTAAAACAATCGCCAGTTGCAGTTCTGATAAAACGATCAAGGTTTGGCACGTTTTGAGCTGATGTCATTGGTCATTGGTCATTTGTCATTTGTCATTAGTCATTGGTCATTGGTCATTGGTCATTGGTCATTGGTCATTGGTAAGGTCAACCTAACATCAGCCAATTATGATATTAAGCTACGTCTATAAACTGCGTCCATCTGGCAACCAATCTGCCAAGATGCAGTCGTGGCTTGATATGCTCCGAGCCTCCTACAACTGGTGTTTAGCTGACCGGATTGAAACTTATCATTACTCTTTTATTCAGGGACCCTATTGCAGTTTAAGGACTAAAGCCGAGGCTTACCCATTAACCTGCTGCATCGTTAAAAACGGTGCGACGGGTAATCCCTGGAAAAACAACGGCAAAAAACGTAATGCTGGCACGATTCAGGATGCCGCACTGGTAGACCTGAAAGCTGCCCGTCCCTGGTATAAATCGATCGACTCAGACGTATTGCAACGCAATATTGCCAGGTTGAACACTGCCTATAAAAACTTCTTTGATGGGGGGGGATTCCCAGTATTCAAAAACCGCAGTAATTTCCGGTCGTTCGAGTACAAGCCAGGTCGGGTCAAGTTCAAGGGGAGCAAAGTCTATCTGCCTAAAATCGGTTGGATGCGCTTTTTCAATTCCCGCCCCATCCCTGATCGGTTTGCCGTTAGAAGCGTTACAATTCGTCGCCGAACTGATGGATGGTTCATAAGTGTGCGCCTGGAGGACAAATCAATTCCAGAGCTTATGCCCCGCCCCACTTCCGAGGTTAAAACGGCGGTTGGGTTAGATATGGGGTTAACGCGACTGGTGCATTGTTCCGATGGGAGTGATGTCCCCAACCCCAGGTTTGCCACTAATCAGAAGACTAAGCGGACTTTGAGGATTCGACAACGGCGTGTTAGCCGGACTAAGAAAGGTTCGAGGAAGCGCAAGAAACGGGCTGCTGAGGTAGCCAAGCTACACAGTAAAGTCTCTAATCGCAGAAATGCCTACCAATGGCAGGTCGCCAATAAGCTGGTCAAAAAAGCCGACGCAATTGTTGTAGAAAACCTCAACATTCAAGGAATGGTAAGGCGGTGTAAGCCAAAATTGGAGGAAGGGACAGGGAGATTTTTGCCCAATGGTCAATCAGCTAAGCGGGGGTTAAATCGTTCTATTCTGGATGCCTCATGGGGAGAGTTGATTAATAAGATTCAGTACACGGCTGCGAAGTCGGGAAAAGTCTTGCTCAAAGTGAACCCGCGAGATACATCCAGAGAGTGCAGCGCCTGTGGTCATATCGATAAAGCCAACCGGGACAGAGAGCGTTTTATCTGTACCAGGTGTGGACACTTCGACCATGCAGATAAGCAGGCGGCACGAAATATCAAGCGTAAAGCTGTTGCTGAATATGGCTTGACGCTTCGGCTCCGCTCAGCGTCAACACCGAGCGGAGTCGAGGTGTTGAAATTAGTAATAAAAAAGGTACCCACGGACTGTGGGAAACCCAAGCAGCTAAGTCTGTTTGAAACGCCCAGCACTGAATTAACAGTGCCTAAAGGGAGAGAACACGACACCCGCAAGGGTAAACGTCGTGTGCCTGGGAACCTGGGAAGACAATTAGAGTTGTTTTCTCAGGATATGTGGAATGCGAGTTCCGCAGAATCCCCCTTTTTCTAAAAGGGGGAGTGTCAACGAAGAAGAAAGAAATTCCATCGATAGGTTACTCCATGCACTCTGTCGTGGACGTATGCAGATCGTCAATGAACTTTCAAAAATTTCGTGATAGTTCTTACTCTCACTTAATTGTCTAACTAAGATACATGTCTTAGAAAATTAAAAATGGTTGCCTCACCCGTGGAGACGTTTCTTAATATTAAGGAACGTCTCTTAATTTAGGGCTTGCTGCACAAAGCCAAAACCGCAAAGCCCATCAATACTTTGAGCTTTATTGACAGAGGGTTTGATTCAATGAAATCGGGTAGCATTCTTTAAACTTACAGTTGACCTTAAACTTTTGTGATCTATCTCACTCAATCAAACGAATTGTAATCACAAAGTTATAGCGTTTTGGTTACACTAAAATCCAAACGTAGTCACTTTACTAAGGAGACTTGAATTACCTTAATATTTGATGATTATCACTAATCAGATAAAATGTCAATCACTTTAGTTCGAGAACAACTATCTCATAGTAGAAGGGTTGAATTTATGCGGAGTAACATGAAACTTCAAGTCCAACTTATACCGGGTGCGATCGCGGATTTATTTGCTCAAGTCAGTTGTTCGGGCAAAATTACGCTGGCTGATCGATATGGACTCATGGCAGCCATCTTAGAAGACTCGATCACACAGGAAGAGAGAGAGTCCATTGATAGACTGCTGCGGGCGTTTCGCAAGGGACGAATGCAAATGGTTAATGAGATTTCAGCACAGCCGTATTGTTCTTGTTCAGAGTCACCTTTAGCCATCGCTAACTTCACGCTGAAAAATTAGATGCCATCCACTGGCGAGTGCCAAAAAATTGACAAGAGTGGGCAGCAACGTTTGCTGAAGCGGCTAGGGCGTCAGTAAAGGTATGCTTAAGGATAGAGTGACAGAATGCCCCATGAAAAACATCACCAGCTCCCAATGTATCAACCGCATCAACACAAGGTACTGATAATTGACCCGATGTTCCACTGGAGAAATACTCAATTGGTTTTTCCCCATGGGTAATTGCAATGTGGGGAATTCCAGCGGCGCGAAGATAAGCGATCGCATCTTGGTGAGTATCACAATCTGGGGGATAAAAATTCGCCGAGCAAACGGCATAATCGACAAAGGGTAAAAGCGTTTCTAATCCAGGTTTCCAACTCCCCCCGTCGAGGACAACTGGAATCTGACGGGATTTTGCCGATTGCGCGATCGCACGACTCACTTCCATTTGATGACCATCAATCATCACAATCGTAATATCTTGGTCAATATCCGGCGGTACTTGCTCAATCCCGGCTTGAATCTTCGCCGCATTAATCGAAACCACCGCGCGATCGCCCGTCTCTTGGGTGACAATAATTGAAGAGATGGGTGGGGGATTGGTTGCTGTCGGATCTAAATCAGCCAGAGTTACCCCCTGATCTTGCAAATCGGAACGGATCAGGGGTGTAATCGGGTGAGTTCCCACTACCCCTAAGATTGTCGCGCGATCGCCTAAATAACTAAACGTAACCGCCGCGTTTGTTGCTGGACCCCCAGCCGCCACTGTATAGTCAGAAGCAGCAATTTTTTCATTTTGACCGGGTAGCTTAGGGCTAAGGTAAACCAGGTCTAATGTGACCATGCCAACAAAAAGCCCATTGTTTGCCATTGACTATCTTTTGAGAACTATTGAGTAACGAGATCATCATACTGGAGTTTAAGTAGGTGGGAACAATGAAAATTAACGGCGGGGACCGTCATTTATCCTTTGCCAGGGCTTGAGGTATCTTTACAAAAACTAATATAATTGAGCTTATTTTTGTGATTTAAAATAAGATTATTTTAAATCACCATTACTTTGTACACACTGTTCCAGATAGATTTGGGCAACACAATCACCCGGGTTTTCTTTTACACACTGATTGAAAAGAGATTTAGCTTTCTCAACTGAGCCTCGATAGTAGTGAATCAGAGCGGCTTCAAAAATTGGCTTTGTTGCTAATTTAACTTGTTTTTGGACAGGATTATCAGCCTCAAATACCTCAAATACCCCCACTTTTTGGATTTTTCCCCGCACTTGCACCTGACCAATTAAACGCAGATCATAGTTCATCGGTTCTTCGAGTTGAGCAAAGGTGTTATGGGAAATTAGCAGTGGAGTTTGATAGATTTTGGTCAACTGTTGGAGGCGCGAACCGAGATTAACTGTATCACCAATAACTGTAGTATCAATGCGAGAACCACCACCCACTGTTCCTAGCATTAAATCTCCTGTATTGATCCCAATCCCAATCTCAATAGGTTGGCGCTTGAGTTGTTGTCGGCTTAAGTTATAGTCAGCGAGAATTTTCAACATCTTTACTCCTGCCTTGATCGCACGATCAGCACTCCCTTCAAAGAGTGCCATAATTTCATCCCCAATATATTTATCAATAAAACCACCATTTTCAACAATTGCAGGTTCCATACGTCGGAGATAGCCATTGATAAACTTAAATGTATCCTCTGGGTTCATTTGCTCCGAACGAGTAGTGAATCCACGGATATCGGCAAACAAAACCGACATTTTTTTCTCAATGGATTCTCCTAGTTTAATCTCGGTGATATTTTTTCGGGCTAGAGAGTGTAAAAATTGACGAGGAACAAACTGGGAAAATGCTTCATTGAGCTGAAATAATTCTTGGGTAAATCGCTCTCGTTCCGCTTCTGCTTTTTTGCGATCGCTGATATCCTGAAAAGTAGCGATCGCCTGGAAAATCTGACCTGTTTCATCTCGAATGGGAGTAGTTGAGATTTCTAAGGGAATAGTTTGATAGGGGTCGCGAATTTCGATATCTTCAGCATAAACCGTTTCTCCAGCTAGGGAACGCACAATTGGCAATTGCTCTGTAGGATATAATGTGTCACTTCCCACTTGATAAACGTTGAAATCCGTGGAGAGTTGATCCGTCTTCGTCTTCAGTAAAATGTCTAGTTTCAGTAATTCCTTAGCTTTATGATTAGCATAAGTCATGTTTCCCATGGTGTTGTGAACTGTCACACCAATTGGCATTGCTTCTAAAATCTGATTCAGGCGACGCTCATTTTCTCGCAGTTGAGCATTCTGTTGTTCCAGTTGTTTGATATGCTTATACTTATTGAGCGCTTCTTTAATCGTTAGATTAAGATCAGTGGCATCCCAGGGTTTAGCAATATAGCGATAAAGATTAGCTAAATTGACAACATTGCCCACGGCATCGACCCCCGCTTGACCCGTGAGCATAATCTTTAATATATTGGGATACTGGACATGAATCTGAATGAGAAGTTCGTCCCCTTTCATTCCTGGCATCAGATGATCAGAAACAACGGCAGCAATTTCGATGCCTTCTGTATACAATTCTTCAAGAATTTCTAGGGCTTCTTCACCACTTTCAGCCGCTTCAATCTGGTAATCTCGACCAAAGTTCCGTTGTAACTCTTCGGCAAGACCCTCCAACACCATGGGTTCGTCATCGACTAAAAGAATTGCTAGTTCATTCATACTGACTCTAGTGCTGTTGTGATAATTTTAAGTAACTCTTCTTCCCGCCAGGGTTTATGAACGCAGCAGTATAAATTAGCTTCCCGCTTTGCTCGCTCAATCGCTTCCTCATCCGCTTGCCCGGTTAACATAATGGTCGTAATATCACCAAATTGCTGATGGACTTTTACTAACAATTCGTCTCCCCGCATTCCTGGCATTAGCCAGTCAGAAACAATCACAACAATCTTGACTCCCTCTTCATCGAGTTCTTCAAGAATTTCTAGGGCTTCCTCCGCACTTTCAGCCGCCTCATACATAAATTGTTCGCCAAAGTGACGGCTAATTTGTTCCTGGAGGCTTTCCAGAATCACGGTTTCATCATCAACACATAAAATTGCGACTTCATTCATAGTTTTAGACGGGTTGAGCGTAAGGTTTAAGATTTTGAGTCAAGTTTATGGCTGGTTTACTGTAGCGGCAGAGTCAGCGTGAACGTGGTACTACCAGGAACAGAGGTAAAGGTTATCGTCCCCTGATGTTTAGCTACAATCTTCTGCACAATATCCAACCCTAAACCACTACCTTCCCCAGCGGGTTTGGTGGTAAAGAACGGCTGAAATATTTTATCCTGAATATCTAAGGGAATACCAGCACCAGAATCGGTAAATTCAACAACAATTTCTTGATTGTGTTGACCCACGCTGATGTGAAGCGTCCCTTTACTATCCATGGCTTGAACAGCATTGTGAATTAAGTTCGTCCACACCTGCACCAATTCATCAGTATAGCAAGCAATCTCTGGAACAGGTTGATACTGGCGAATGACAGTGACACCCTTTTTGAGATAGTTGTGGTACAGTTCCAGTACCATTTCAATGCCGTCAGTAATCTGAACTAATTGTTTTTCGCCACTGTGGTCATAACGGGCATAGCTCTTGAGAGCAAAAACAATTTTAGAAGCTCGTTCCACGGCGTTATTAATATTTTTGCTGTTAGTACGTAGACGGGCAATATCATAGGCAATTTGTACAATTTGGTTAGCTTGGGGCGTTTGCAGCAGAGACAGTTGAGAGTCAACGCTTTGATGTAATGCCCCTTCTGTAAGCAGGTGAGCAAGTTGTTTGGCATTAGCAATCCCATGAGATTCAAGCTGTTGAGTCAATGTGCGCTTAATTTGGCGTTTTTCGCGGGTACTGAGGCTGGTTTGACTACCAAGAGCTTGTTCTAGAAAACTGAAAAAATTCGTTTGTTGTTGCGCGTTGAGTTGGGGTAACAGTTGAGGCAGTTGAGACAAGGAGTCTTCTAATGCTTTATCGGTGTTGCCAATTGCGGCACGAATGGCTCCCAAAGGCGTGTTAATTTCATGGGCAATGCCAGCAACTAATTGCCCAAGTGCTGCCATTTTTTCCGATTGAATTAATCCATCTTGGGTAGCTTTAAGTTCTTGTAACGTTTGAGCGAGTTCTTGATTTTTGTGCTGCAACTGCTCCGTCCGCTGGGTAACTTGTTGCTCTAGGGTACGATTGTAATTTTCTAGACGATTATAAAGTCGGGCGTTTTCGATAGAGATAGCGGCTTGAGTCGTGAGGAGGTTGAGAACTTTGATTCGGTCTGGGGTGAAGGCTTCGGTGGCGACATTGTTTTCCAGGTAAAGGATGCCGACTAATTTACCTTGGTTGAAGATAGGAGTACAGCAGAGACTTTGAGGTTGGTGTTGGATGAGGTAGGGGTCTCCGGCGAAGGTTTTGTCTTGCTCAAGGTTGTTGATGAGCAGAGTCTGTTGCGTCCGTTTAACGGTATTAATAATGCTACTGGGTAAGGTTTCAGTTTGCTCAAGAGGAGTAGTTAATAGTTGGCAGTTGCCGTTAACACATTGGGCGGCAATTTCCCAACGACCGGAATTCTCTAATAGTAAGGCTCCTTGATTAGCTCCAGCGTTTTCGAGAACGATGTGCATCAATTTAGGGAGTAAAGTATTGAGTTCAATTTCTTCAGAGAGGGCTTGGGAGGCTTCAATAACGGAGGTGAGGTCAAGGACAGATGTTGTGGTGGTGACTGTACCGAAGCTTTGGGTAGAGGTTTGACGATTACTGGAATGGGGAATGGTTTCAGATTGTTGAATGATAGGGGTGAGGAGTTGGGGATAGGTTTGTTTGAGGTGGTCGATTTTGGCTTTGGCTCCCCAACGGGCATAGCAGTAGTAGGCTTCCTGCATATAAGTGGCGGCAATTTTCTCTTTGCCCCAGTTGATATAAAATTTGGCGGCGAGTTCGTTAGCAAGAGCTTCGTCTTGGATGTATCGGTTTTCTTTGGCTCCGGCGATGGCGCGATCATACAGTTCTATTGCCTCAATTTTTTGCTTTAACACCCGCTGTACTTCTGCCGCAACAATTTGGTATTTATGGAGATAATTCATTGGTGCATCACATTCCCATTTGTACAGCTTTTCTTGATTAACTTGGATTATCTCTAAGTCAGATTCACTTAAAACCTGTTCAGACGGATGATGCAACTGCAATCTAGCTAAAGAATCATAAAAATAAACTAAAGGTGTATAGAGCAAAGCCAGGGCTTGATTTAGGTTGGCTTTTGCCTGATCTGCCAGACCTAAAGCATGAGAATGATTGTCAAACAGATAACAGAGAATCAGTTGATGTAAGGTGCTTTCAAAGGTGTACATTCCCTCACTATCTGTCTTTAGCTGGTAAACATCCCCGGCTAGGCAGCAAGGATCATCAACTTTACCCAGTAAGTTCAAAACTGCTTGATGATAGATTTGATGAGATTCTAGACAATGTTCTTGTTTAAACTGTTGCATCACTTGGCTGTAGCTCAACATCTCGGACTCTAGTTCCGGGAGCGGCAAACCACAGAAATAGGCATGAGCACAGTAAACTTGAGCAGCCATCGTGGCTGTTTCTAAGTCTCCTACAGATAAGCTTATTTGATAACTACGGAGGAAAGGTTCCAGGGTTTGATGCAGGGATTCTTGCCAATGATTGATAAAGAGATAGCAATATATTAGGGTTTTAGCAGCGACTGTTGGCGATTCATTGACTTCCAACAACCTAAGAGCTAATTTGCCGAATTGATAACCCATCGCAGTTTCTTGACCTTCTGAACACAAAATCGTGCCATAACAAGCATAGGCAAAGGGAGAAGTATCGGTGTTGCCATGTTTTATAGCAAGATTAACCTGCTTTAAGCTAATTAAAGCAAAGAGATTAGGATTCGCTATACCTGAGCCGATAGTCATACTTGCCAAGAGGCTCAAGCAAGCTTTGACATAAGGATCTTGGGTGAGTGGTAATTGGGCAAAATCTCGAATTTGTCGTTGATTTAACTGTGCTAAAGTGAGTTCTTGCTCCTGGTGAAAATCCTCAATAGTTGGGTTTTCAGGTAAGTCAATGCCAAGCTGAGTTAGGATGTCTCGCCCCACTTCTATCGCTTTAATAAATTGGCGTTGTGCGTAATAGGCTTGAATTTTGATGTCATAAATCTTGACTGTATCAAGAACATCTTTCGCATGGTGCAACAGTTGATCCGCAAACGCCTCCATCTGCTCAAACTCACCCTGAAGAAAGGCAACCTCAGCAGCTAGTTCATAAAGCTTACTGGTGAACTCATAGGTTTGTTCCCAGCTATCCGGTGGTAACAGTGTCAGTGCCACATCTATGGATTCTTTGGCTGCTGCATAGGCAGTTGACGCCTTAGCTTTGGCGGCTGCTTCTAAGTTAAGTTGAGCTAATTCATAACGTTGGGCTGTATCTGTGATCAGGTCAACACCATAATTAAGCTGATTAACTATCTCAAATAAGTGTGCTTCACGCTTGGCTGGTGGAGTATTTTCTAGAAGTAACTGACCAATTTTGAGGTGAGTTGGCTGTTTTTTATCTTCTTCAATTAACGCATAAGCAGCTTGCTGTACGCGATCATGTAAAAAACGATAAATAACGTATACATTATCTGTTTGTTGTTCGCCTACTTTACCACCCTGAAAAAACTTATAGTTTTCAGTCACAGGAAAAACTAAGCCTTCTTGTAATGCGTCCCAAATATCTGTGGCAACCTCGTCCTGGGACTTTTCACAAACCACGGCTAATGTCTCTAGATCAAACTGATTACCAATACAGGCAGATAGTTTTAATATTTCCTGTGTCGTCTCTGGCAATTTCCGCAATCGCTCCCCCATGAATGTTACCACATCATCTGTGAGGGCTAACAGTCTTACCTGTGTCAAATCACACTGCCAGTATCCTACTTTTGCTTCAAAGGTAATCCAGCCATCCTCATACAACCCTTTCAAAAACTGAGTGGCAAAGAATGGGTTGCCCCGTGTCTTTTGATAGACCAATTGGGATAAGGGGGTCGCAATTTCCGTTGAACATAGCAATGTATCGGCAACCAAACGAGTGATATCCTCTTCGACCAATGGAGTTAGCGTTAAGGTGTCGATACTCGCCCCTTGTTTACTGATATCATTCAACGTTAACATTAAAGGATGAGCTGCAAAAATTTCATTATCCCGATAGGCTCCCAACACTAATAAATATCCTTTCTCTGACTCATCCATCAACAACTTTAGCAGGTTCAATGAAGCGGAATCTGCCCACTGTAAGTCATCGAGAAAAATAACTAAGGGATGTTCCTTTGTCGTAAAAACGCGCACAAATTTCCCAAATAGGAGATTAAAGCGATTTTGGGCAGCACTGCCTGACAGTTCAGGTACAGGAAGCTGTTTACCAATAATTTGTTCAAGTTCTGGAATCACCTCAATAATAACTTGCCCACTTTCTCCCAGCGCTTCCAGTATTTTTGCCTTCCAATTGGCTAACTCTGCATCAGATTCACCGAGCAATTGACTCATCAAGTCTCGGAAGGCTTGCACGAAAGCAGAGAAGGGAATGTTGCGATTGAATTGGTCAAATTTCCCCTTAATGAAATAGCCCCGTTGCTTAACGATGGGTTTATGAACTTCATTGACGACAGCCGTCTTACCAATTCCTGAAAACCCAGCTACAAGCATCATTTCTGTTGCTCTATCAGCCACTCGCTCAAAGGCATCTAGCAAGGTTTGAACTTCGTTTTCTCGCCCGTATAGCTTTTCGGGAATCAGGAAGCGATCGCAGATATCTCGCTGCCCTAATTTAAAGGAGATTATACCTCCCGTAGCTTGCCACTGTTGAAGACATTGCTCTAAATCATATTTCAAACCCAAGGCACTTTGATAGCGATCTTCTGCATTTTTTGCCATCAATTTCAGGACGATATCAGAAATAATCTGAGGAATTCCTTCCCCATTTCCACATCCTTCAGGTATTCTGGCAATATGAGCATGGACTAACTCCATTGGATCACTGGTATCAAAGGGTGGCTTTCCCGTTAGAAGTTCAAAGAAAGTGACACCGAGGGAATAGAAATCTGTGCGGTAGTCAATCCCCCGGTTCATTCGTCCTGTTTGTTCAGGGGAAATGTAGGCGAGGGTTCCTTCTAAGGTGTTGGGATTGGTTAACGTTTGCTGTTCTTTGGGCAGTAGACTGGAAATGCTAAAGTCAATCAGCTTGACGTGGCGAGTTTCCGGGTGAATCAGGATATTAGCTGGTTTAATATCTTTATGGATAATGTGCTGTTGGTTAAGATAATGCAGGGCTTCTGCCAATTGAATCGCAATGGTAAAAAATTCGTCAAGAGAACGGGATGATTGCTGCCAATAATCCAACAGTGCGATCGCGCCTTCATCAGGCATCACCAGAGCATAACCATTACCATAGCGTTCTAGGGCAAGGGGTTGAACAATACCAGGATGTTCCAGATTACGGGCAATAATGTATTGGTTGCGGAATTGGACTAACTCATTGAAGTTGGGATGAGGATTCCGCAAAACTTTGATGATGGCGGGTTGGCGATCGCTGGCTCTAATCGCTTTATAAACCAGGGTGCGGCTTCCGGTATAGAGTTGATTGGTTTCTTGATATTGGGAAAGATTGAGCATCATCACCTCATCAGGGATAGGGTTAAACCGCCGATTTAGATCAAAGACTGAAAATCAAAAATGCAGAAGTCAGACGGTAGAATATTTATTGTCACTTTTGCCCTTTAGTGCCTTGGCAGCGTAGCTGTAAAAATAGTTTTACGAGGTACAGATGTAAATGTAATGGTTCCCTGATGTTTGGCAATACTCTTTTGCCCAATATCCAAACCTAATCAACTCCCTTCTCCAGGCAGTTTAGTGGTGAAGAAAGGCTGACGGATTTTATCCTGAACTTCTGGCAGAATGCCCCAACCGGAATCTGGACTTTGGACAAAAATGTCTTGACTTTACTGACGCACTTCGATGTCAGTCAATTACCCCTTTGCCATCCATGGCTTAAACGGCATCGTAAATTAAGTTCTTCCACACTTGCACCAATTCATCAGGATAGCAAGCCATCTCTGGAACAGGTTGATAGTGGGAATCAGTTAGACACCCTTGTTCAGATAATTATGGTACAGTTCAAGGCGTCGGTCAAGTAATCTGGCTTGACAAAATGACTGTTATGTGATTTGCTCATTATCATTCGCCTGTTCTTGTACATTCATTAGATCATCTTCCATTCAGGGAATTCGTTGCACAGGTAAACCCGCAGGTCCCAAACCCTCAAATATCAAGACCTCACAAGAGGGTAGCCCTGAAGTCGTATAATCACAAGTATAGGTAGCTAAGGGTTCGGCTCGGTCATTGAAGACTCTGACATTGTAGTTATAGTCTCTAGCAACCGTTCCGAAATGATTAATAAAGCTGTATCGTTCTAAATAGTTGAGCAGTGTCCAAGGTTGACGGCTAACCACCAAATCAACCCGTTGTTTATCTTGGTAAGCGAGCCAGTTCACGAGCAGTTTACCGCCAAATTCATCAAATTGCTCTTCTGCCCACCAAAGGCTAGGAATTGTAATGTGTTGCTGGGATATTGTATTGGCTGTAACTATGTTGGGGGGTAGGATAATATCGGGTTCTAATAATTCTGTTTCTAGAGGAACTAAGGACGGTATTGGTGCAGAATTGCGTTGAGCCGTTGCTGTTGGTGTAATCAACAGAAGGGAAGAAATCCCGATGAAGCAAATTTTAAATAGCCCTAATTGACTGAACATAGCTTTGATACTAAGTAGGTTGGTGGAAATAAACTCAACCATGTTAAGTTATGTTAACAAGCCTCAAACCCTTACAAATGACGAATGACGAATGACGAATGACGATCCCCTAATGCTTTTGACACTCACCCGCATTTTAACCGGGTGATTCTTGAGCTGATTCTGCCTCGGGTTATCCGCTTCAACAATTGAATTGGGTAAGCAGCGTTTGTTTCCCCAATTATGTTACGTTATGTAAAACTAGATCAAATCCTGACGAGACTTAACTGGATAATGCAATACTCTTAACCCGAATGCCCATGCTAAGTCAACTGATTGAGCAACGTTGTGGTCTTTCAATTTGGAAGGTACAACGGCTGGCTCATTTATTATTTCTGGGGGTGACGATTCTCACCTATAACATTTTGGCGATGACGATCGCTAATTCCCTGTTTCTGAGTCATGCGGGTTCAGAGAATCTGCCCCTGTTTTATGTGCTGATTGGGTTAGTCTCCATGCCCGCTTATGCGGTGTTTTCCCAAGTGGTTGACCGTTTTAGCCGTCCCCAGCTTTTCCGCTATATGTTGGTCTTTGCCATCGCTATGGCGCTGGGAATGCGACTGTTGATCACCCTGGATACATTATGGGTCTATTATCTCATCTTTATCGCGATTTTCTTCCAATGGGATCTGTATAACAATATCTTATTGCCCAACCTGTTGATGGATTATTTCACAGCGTTGGAGTACAAACGCTATGCGCCGTTTATGGGGATGGCTCAGGCGGTGGGTATCTTGTTGGGCGGTGGTTTGACCAGTTTGCTGTCCCAGTTTTTCACCACGGAAGATATGCTGCTGAGTTTGCCGTTTGTCTGTGCGGTGGCGATCGCGCAACTGATTTATCTAGAACGCTCTCAACGGCGCATCGAGACAAATCGGAGTCAAACCCCGGTGAATATCATCGAAGCGTTAAGGACGTTTCCTGATTTAGTCAAGCGCTATCCAATTATCCTATTTTTGGCAAGTAGTAGCTTTCTGTTAGTGATCATCTATATTACATCAGAGTTTGAATATTTAAGCATTTATGCCCAAACCTTCACCAATGACAGAGAATTAACCAGTTTTCTGGGATTGCTGAGAGTGGCGAATAGTATCCTACAGATGGTAATCCTCTACTGTTTCACTCGCCCTCTGTTGCAACGATTAGGCGTGGGACGAATGAATCTGGTTTATCCAGTGACAACCTTAGCCAGTTTACTGGGACTTGCGTTTAACTTTAATTTAAAAGCCGCGATCGCGACCAATGTCAATAGTGATGGATTATATAAAGGGATTAACTTACCCGTCCATCAATTAAACTATAATGCCGTCCCTCCAGAATTTATGGGGCGAGTGCGATCGCTCAGTGATGGCTTATTTTATGCGATCGGGTTGACGTTGGCTGGGGGACTGTTATGGATTGTTCAATCCTTTCTCACCCTGGAGCAAATTATCTGGATTGGCATCAGTTTAACCGGGCTATTGCTGGTGGTGCGCTTCTTTTTAGGCAATAGCTATGTCCAATGCTTAGAAGTCATGTTACGCTCCGATGCGGTGAATCTGGATGAAATTGGTGAGGGATTGATGCAGTTACCGCCCCAATCCAGTCCAATGATTCACGATTTGCTCAACAGTGATGAACAGTACACGCAAATTAAAGGACTAGAATTAGCCGCAGGTTTGGGACAACCGAGCCAATTTTTCGCCGATGTGCAGCAACTTTTACCGGAAACCGATCCGGGTATCCGACGCGGGATTGTCAAACTGTTTAGTCATAAACCCGATGTAGAGACAATTCATCACTTTGAGCGGCTGTTAGACGCCCCAAATCCCCAGGTTCGAGCCACGGCGTTAGAAGTATTAATTGCCAATCAGCAGCCCTTGGAACAGGAGCAACTCCGCTCTCGCTTGGGGGATATTAGTCAGGAAGTCAGCCTATTAGCCTCAGTCGCGGCGACTCAAATGGGAGCAATTAATAATCCCCAAATCAAAACCACCTGCGAACAGTTATGGCAATCGGACTTAGATAGTATCACGGGACAGGCAATTGTGCGGGTGGTGTCTTGTAGTGGTAATCCGGAATTAATTCCTCCCTTAACGCGGATTCTCACCCATGCTACCCCAGAGGTGAAACGGGAGGGATTGGAAACCTTGGCAACCTTGGCGTATCCGGGGGATTGGGAACTGGCAGAATTGGCTGTCTCGGAATTGGAACATCCCGATCCCTGGGTACGGGCGGCGGGGTTTAATTTATTGGGAATTACGCGCTGTAAAGGGATGTTGCGCTATGTGGCAATTGGTTTGGGCGATCCTCACCCGCAAGTGCGCCGTTGTGCGGCGGTGGCGCTGGCGACGTATGGGGAACCGGGATTGACGTTAGCCCAAGATAGTTTATCTTCGTCTAATCCAGATATTATAGACGCGGCGATTGCAGCCATTGGTCAAGTGCGGACGAAACAGGCGAGTGATATCCTGTTTGAGTATCTGAGTCCGGATTTTCAGCAGGTGACACACAGCCGTCAATGGCAACAACAGATTCCCCCGAATAATCCCAGTTGGCAACCCTTAGCCATTGCGATCGCGGATTATCATCAACGGCTGATTCAACGGGTTCTCTATATTCTCTCCTGTCTGGGTCATTCCCGTACTGTGAATGTGGTGCAACGGCTGCTCTATTCCACGGATTCTAGGGATTTAGCCAATGCGATCGAAACCTTGGCGTCGTTGAGTCATCGCCGCTTTGTGCTTCCCCTGATGCCTGTTTTGGAACAATTGATTAGTGATGATCAACCTGGAACTCGGATTCGGGTTAATTCTCAGTGGATGCGAACCAAGGGATATCAGCTACTCCTCGAAGCCCTAGAATCGCGCGATCGCTGGATTAAGATTGGCGCGTTGATTGCCTTAGCCGGGGTGCCTTCTGCTTTAATGAAAGATCCAGACCCTTTAGTTAAAGCCGTAGTCCAGCAAGTTTTCCAGCCCCTTGATCAGCAGCCGTCACTCAAGGATTTCTTTATGAGTCGTCTACTTTTACTCAAAAATGTTGCTCTGTTCAAAAATTTATCCCTCGATGAACTGCTTCTGATTGACCAAACCCTAGAACAAGAGCATGTTCTGGCGGGTGAAACCATTTATACTGAAGGGAGTTGGGGCAACCACTTCTATATTATTGGTGAAGGAAGTGTCCGTTTGGTCAAGGATATGGACGAGGTGCAATGTGATCTGAAATACTTATCAGCAGGGCAGCATTTTGGGGAGGTGACGTTATTTGATAATGCCCCGCACTGGGATGGTGCGATCGCGGTGAAGGATTGTACGCTGCTCAAGTTAGAGAAAAACCGTTTCATCAGTTTGATCACCCAACGTCCTCATATTGTATTAGAGATTTGTCGATTTTTGAGTCAGCGACTGCGAGAAACCGATAAGTATCGGCTGGCTAGAAAATTACCCTCATCATTGGAGGTTCCTGTAGAAAGTCGATAATAATCAAAGGCGATCGGGCTATACAGGGTGATTAACCTGAACAGATGATGATGAGCGATCGCCGATTGTCGTCAGACAACTGATTTGTGATGAAAAAACAACCGTTAAATTTTTTGCAGCTCTGGAATATGAGCGTTGGATTCTTCGGCATTCAATTTGGCTGGGGACTCCAAATGGCAAATATGAGCGCCATTTTCGAGTATCTGGGTGCTAATGCCCATCAAATCCCGATTCTCTGGTTAGCCGCCCCCCTGACGGGGTTAATCGTGCAGCCGATTATTGGCAATATGAGCGATAATACCTGGGGATCTCTGGGTAGGCGACGACCCTATTTTTTGGTTGGGGCAATTTTGAGTACCCTGGCGCTGATTGCCATGCCTCATTCATCGGCGCTGTGGATGGCAGCCGGATTACTGTGGATTCTAGATACCTCAGTCAACATTAGCATGGAGCCGTTCCGGGCGTTTGTGGGGGATTTAGTGCCGAGAAGCCAACGGACGATGGGATTTGCCATGCAAAGTCTGTTTATCGGCTTAGGTGCGGTTAGTGCGTCCGCATTACCCTGGATTTTAAATAACGTCTTTCATATTCCCTCCCTTAGTAGCAATGAAGGGGCGATTCCCCTGACGGTAAAACTCTCGTTTTACATTGGTGCTGCCTTTTTCTTTGGTACGGTACTGTGGACGGTTCTTTCCACCGAAGAATATCCCCCCCAAAATCTAGAAGCCTTTGAGAAACAGCAAGAGAAAAAAGGTGGTGTAATCAACAGTATCCGCGAAGCCTGGATCGCGCTGCAAGAGATACCCCCGGTGATGAAACAATTAGCGTGGGTGCAGTGTTTTACCTGGTTAGGGATGTTCTGTTTCTTCCTATACTTTCCCCCCGCCGTCGCCTGGAATATTTTTGGCGCGACGAACCAGCAATCATTACTTTATAACGATGGGATTGAATGGGCAGGAATTTGCATTGCCTTCTATAATGCAGTTTGTTTTGGCGTCTCTCTGTTATTACCGAGAATGGCAGAAGCCACCAGTCGCCAACTCACCCATGGCTTTTGTCTCCTCTGCGGTGGTGCAGGGTTTATGTCGCTGATGGTGATTGACAATCAATATTTGCTATTCCTATCGATGGTGGGAGTTGGTATTGCCTGGGCAAGTATTTTGACTCTGCCTTATTCGATGTTAATTGGCGGTTTACCCCCCAAGCGCACAGGCATTTTCATGGGCATTTTTAACTTCTTTATTGTCCTACCTCAGATTGCCGTATCTCTGGGATTTGGTTGGGTGATGGATAACTTTCTGGACAATAATCGCCTCTTAGCCGTAGTGATTGGCGGTGTATTTATGGTGATTGCGGCATTTTTGACCCAACGGGTAGAAACCATTCCCGCACAAGATTTACCCAAACCAGAGGTGCAGTTGTCAGAAGAAACAGCCGTTTAACCGTAGGGGCTTGGTCACCAAGTCCCTAGTTTGATATGACGCAAAGCCTCTATCGTAGGGTGCGTTAGCGTAGCGTAACGCACCATTGCCACCATAATGTACCTGTGTAAGTTCTGTTTAAATTGGGTATTAGTAGCGAGCAAGATGCTCGCACTACAAGAATGAGAGCCATTATTGGCATTAAGATTTAAATGTCGAACAGCTTCTTAGAAGCCGTGCAATGTAGGGGCGGGTTTAGGGACAAACTTAACCGACAAACCAATAACCTTTCTACAAAACCCGCCCTTCCCCAGTATGTAAGCCAACCGATAACCTCAATTCCAAATCAACCCCGATGTAATAGGCTTTTTTTGAGGTTAATCAACTGTATACCAGATTCGGATCAGGGCGGGTTTTGTTGTTCAGTTTGATGTCTGTCTGCTAATTTAATTCCTAAACCCGCCCCTACATCTTGGGAATGCGATCGCGCCTTGAATCAGGGCGTCATCGAGGTTTAATCCGCCTCAAATATAATAATTATACACAACCTGGTTTTATTTTATTGCCATTTGTACTTGGTAACGCAAAACCCTATTGGGTGACATCGTGGATATGAATCAGACTTGAGAAGGAGTTAACTTGGGCAGTCTAGCGATAAACCTATAGTTAGGCGTCTTATGACGTTACAGAAAGACGTGAACAGAGGTGAAGATAACGCCACCTTTGCGCCTTCTATTCTATATTAAAAAGGAAAAAACAATGGTTCAACGTGTGGCAATGATGCTGGAGTTGGGTAACAGGCATCTGTGGCTGGCTAAAGTTTCAGCCGCTCCAACGGTGTCTCCAGTCGCGAATACTCCAGAACAGGCGGCTTTGGTCTTTTCCGGACCGCAGTTTTTTATCGCCTTGATTGCTGGGATACTCATGGCGTTTGCCTTCCAATTTTTGTTAACCAATTTCACCCTTGCCGCAGGCATTTCAGCGGCAGATAATCCATTAGAGGACGCTGAAACCTGGGGTGGCAAGATTAAGGCAGTTGAATTCAAACTAGGAGCATTGGCTTTAGTTACCGTCAATATTGCCTTATTCATCGCCTGTTTTCTGGCGGTAAAACTGACCCTAATTAACAGCCTGACTCTGGGAGCGATTACAGGCGTGGTGATTTGGTCTGCCTACTTCTTGCTGCTACTGTGGGTAAGTTCGACGGCAATGAGTTCTGTTGTGGGTTCCGTTGCAAATACGGCGAGTTCAGGCTTGCAAGGAGTCATCGGTGTAGCCACTACCGCTTTGGGTGGAAGAGCGGCAAATGCTCAAATTGTGAATACAGTTGAGGAATCTGTCGCAGCCGTTCGCCGTGAATTGAGTTCCACGGTTGACCCTACCCGCCTCCAGGAAACTGTACAAGACTACGTGACAGATTTGCCTATACCCAACCTCGATCTCAAACAAATTCGCAATGATTTGGAAAATTTGCTCAGTGGTTCAGAATTGAGGTCTATCGCTGAGAGTGATATTCTGCAAAACGTGAACCGTCAGACGTTCGTCGATTTAGTCAGCAGTCGCACCGATTTATCCAAACAAGATATTAATGGGATTGCCGATCAACTCGAAGCCGCTTGGCAGAACGTATTGGGTCAACAAAACCAAACCGAACCCCAGACAAAACTGCTCAATTTCCTCCAGTCTGCCAGTCCCGAAGAGCTAACCTCAGATCAGCTTGGTGATAAGCTGGGACAACTCGTTGGCGTTGGAGCGGGTAAATCCGATGGCGGTAATGGCAATGGTGGCTTCGGGGAGCAAGCCGCGCAAATCGGTGTCAGCGCTCTCATGAATAGAGTCCTGTCGCGGACGGATTTGTCTGACGTAGATGTGGAAAAAATTTCCAGCCAGTTGCAACAGTTTAAAGATCAAGCCACAGAGGAAGCTAAACATCTTTCCTCGGAGGTAGCTGAACGAGTTCCTGGACAACCCTTTAATACAATTAAGACCGATGTAGAAGACTACCTGCTCAATTCTAAGCCTTGGCACTTGAACCGAGAGACAATTAAGCAGGAATTTAAAGACGTTATCTATGACGCGGAAGCTGCTCCCAAGGCAGTTCGGCAGCAATTAGAGCGACTGAATCGAGATGATTTCGTGAACATGCTGGAATCACGGGATAATTTCACCTCTGAAAAAATAGCGGATATTGCCGATCAGTTAGAAGGTATTCGCCAGGAGGTTCTAGAAACGGTTCAAGATGCGGAGTCGGAAGAACAGTCCCAAGACATCCGCACTCGCGTGGAAAATTATCTACGCCATACCGAAAAGGAAGAACTGAATCCGGAAGGGATTGAGCGGGATTTCCAAGCACTTCTAGATGATCCAGAGGCGGGTATTGACGCACTCCGCGATCGCCTATCCCAGTTTGACCGTGATACCCTAATCCAACTGCTCTCTCAACGGAAAGACTTTAGTCAAGAGGAAATCGAGCAACGGGTTAGTCAACTTGAGAGTACACGCGATCGCGTTTTGTCCCAAGCTCAGGAATTGCAAGACCAAGCGAAATCCAAAGCCGATGAGCTGCGTGGTAAGGTAGAAGACTATCTACGTCATACGAACAAAGAAGAACTAAATCCCGACGCGATTGAGAACGAGTTACAAACGCTCCTAGATGACCCACAGGCAGGATTCTCGGCATTACGGCAAAGGTTATCTCAGTTTGACCGGGATACGCTAGTGCAATTGCTTAATCAGCGCCAGGATCTCAACCAGGAAGAGATTAATCAGGTCATTGATCAGTTCCTCAATGTGCGGGATACTATCCTGAATGCACCACGAGAATTAGCGGATAATGCGAAGGAGCAGTACGAGCAAATCACCCACAAGATTGCTGAATATCTGCGGAACACAAATCTGGAGGAACTCGATCCAGACGGGATTAAGCAGGATTTAGCGAAACTCCTAGATGACCCGAAACAGGGAGCGTTAGCAGTGCGCGAACACCTCGCTCAGGTTGATCGCGAAACCTTGGTCAAACTCCTCAGTCAACGGGACGACTTAAGCGAGGAGCAAGTTCATCGAATTATTGACCAAGTGCAAAATGCGATTCAAAGCATTGTCAAAGCACCGCGACGCTTGGCAAGTCGTGCTAAAGATAAGATACAGGATGTCCAAGCCAATTTTGAAGCGTATCTGCGGAATACGGATAAGGAAGAACTCAATCCTGAAGCCATCAAGCGGGAGCTACAACAGTTATTCAATCAGCCATCAGAAGGCTGGAAGAATGTGAGCGATCGCCTCTCTCACTTTGACCGTTCAACGCTGGTGGCGCTGCTGTCACAACGGGAGGATATATCCTCCGAGGAAGCGAACCAGATTGCAGATAATATTGATTCTGTCCGCAATCAGTTAGTCGAACAAGCACAAGCGGTTCAGCATAAACTACAATCGGCAATTGACAGCATTTTTGCCCGAATTCGCACCTACCTCAACTCTCTAAAGCGTCCCGAACTCAACTATGAGGGGATTAAGCGAGACATCCGTAAATTGTTTGATGATCCAGAAGCCGGATTTGATGCGCTGCGTGATCGGCTAGATCAGTTTGACCGAGACACGTTGGTGGCTCTGTTGAGTTCCCGCGAGGACATCTCCCAAGCCGATGCCAATCGGCTGATCGAGCAAATTGAAGGGGTGCGCGATCGCGTACTCAGCCGCGCCGAACGCCTGCAAGAGGAAGCTCAAAAACGGGTTAAACAACTCAAGCACAATGCGAACAAACAAGTGCAAGAAACCCGAAAAGCTGCTGCAACGGCGGCTTGGTGGTTGTTTGGTACAGCGCTTACGTCCGTCGCGGTTGCGGCTTTTGCGGGCATGTTAGCCGTAGGCGGTTTAGCCATGTTTAGTTAGTGATCACACCTTATCAGGGCGGGTTTCGTTGTTCAGTTTAAGGTTTGTCTACTCAGTTAATCCCTAAACCCGCCCCTACATTTTTTGGATGCGATCGCGGAAATAGAAATGACGATTTATAATGTCACCAATCCCACCGTACCGCCGTATTCATCTACGATGATGGCAATATGAAAACGCTGTCGTAACATACAGCGCTACTAACACCGTCAAAAGTCTCCTCTGCGGGGGTGCAGAGTTCATGTCATGAAATAGAGTATGCAAATCACCATTGAAATTCCTGATGAAATTGCCCAACGACTCGACCAAACAAGGGGGAGTCTCTCCCGTCGTCTGCTAGAAGTTATTATTGCTGATGCTTACCACTGTGGCAAAATAAACACGGCTGAAGTGCGTCAAATACTCCATTTACCATCTCGTCTTGAAACTCATGCCTTTTTGAAGCGGATGAGAGTTTATCTGAACTATGACGAATCTGAATTACAACAGGATCTTAAAACTCTTAAGGAGTTCAGATCTACATGATTGTTATCTCTGACACTTCTCCAATTTGTTATTTGTTGCTAATTAACCAAATTGAAATATTACCAGTCTTGTACAATGTTGTGACCATTCCTCAGACTGTTGCAGATGAACTGAGTGCGTCTGAGTCACCTCCTGTAGTGAAACGTTGGATAGCTCATCCTCCCAGCTGGCTTCAGATCCGGCTACTCAGCACTTCTCAAGGTATTGAACTGGACAAACTTGATCCGGGTGAACGAGAGGCAATTTTACTAGCAGAAGAACTTAAAGCTAATCTGGTTATTTTGGATGATAAAGCAGCAAGACGAATTGCGTTGGAACGCGGATTAAGAATTATTGGACTTTTGGGTATTTTGAAAGACGCGGCTAGAGCTGGTTTACTAGATTTAGGGATAACTTTTGAACAGTTGCGAGAAGTTGGCTTTTGGGTTGCACCAAGTTTGTTGGAACAATTGCTGAAAGATAATTAATTTAAATTCGGTCAATAGTCCTCAAATCTTTACGAATGACCAAGGACAAATGACAAATGACAAATTAGGTTCTAGAACGATTCGGAACCAGGCGATCGCTCTCATCATAGATTTCACCCACCAGTTCCTCTAAAATGTCTTCTAATGTCACCAATCCCACCGTACCGCCGTATTCATCCACAATGATGGCAATATGAAAACGCTGTCGTAACATATCCTTTAGTAAATTCGCCACTCGATTCGTTTCTGGCACATAAATCGGTGGGTCCATAGCAGCCGTCACGGAAATATCCCCTTCTTCTGGTTGGGCGACTCTTAAATACTGAAGCGCTTTCTTCAGGTGAACGATGCCGACAATTTCATCTTTGGATTCTTCCTGAACCGGAATCCGAGAATATCCAGTTTCTAAACAAAAATTAACTAAATTTTGCAAGGTTTCCTCGTGGGAAATTGTCCGCATTTCAATCCGGGGTTTCACCACATCCCTAGCGCTTAAATTATCTAACATCAATGCTTTACTCAACAATTGATGCTTATCCAGATCGAGAATTCCTTTCCCTCCTAATACCTCAATCATTAACTTAAGATCCCGCACCGATTCCCCCTCTTGGACAATCCCGCCCTGAAAAAAGCGAATCGCTGCCTGGGCAATAGTTTCCAAAAAATAAATAATGCCAAAAAAGGATAAAAATCGCGAGAGCCAATAGATCGGGCGAACCACAGTCTGGAACACAGGCAAAACATTATTAATTGCCAAGGATTTAGGCGTAATTTCGCCAAAAATCAAGACAACAAAAGTGACAACCGCAGTCGCAAGTCCTAACCCTGCATTTCCCAGCCACAAGGCAAACAGATTACTGGTGAGAATTGCCGAAAAATTATTGATTAAATTATTGCCCACCAGCAGCGTCGTAATAAAGCGCGATCGCTTCTCTAAAACCAGGCGAAATATACCACTGGGATCACCTTTGTCTTTAATCAGCGCCCTCAGTTTCAGATTATCTAATGCCGTGATTGCTGTCTCTGAACCTGAGAACATGCCCGAAAGTACGAACATCACAATCAGTACGGCAATATCAAGCCAAACATTGCCCAAAAGAGGACCGATGTCTGACGCCGCAAGTAAATAAATGGGGATTGGCAAGGCAATCATGCTGAAATGGCGAAATTTTGGCGAAGGCTATCTTACCAAACCGCTTCTAAAAACCTAGACAAACCTACCCATAAGTAATTCTGTCTTGGTATAAGTCCACGGTGTAACTTTTGGTCGATAACCGTTAACGCTTACGCTTGGCTGATACCCGGCGTTGTTGCTCGATATCAGCCTTAACCAACGGTTCCCAGTTAGAGACACTGTAATAATCGTGTCTACGATTGACTACAGGGCATCGACCAATAAAATTATTAAATTGATATAGAGCGCTCCATACGTGCTTTCTCGGATTCACTCCAAGATAGGCGGACACAGAGCGCGGCAATCTCTCACTATACTTCATTCCTCTTCTGGCAATTGCCAGGGCAGCCCTTAGGGAAAATCGGGCAGGGGAAATGGGGCAAAGTATAGGGCAGAGGGCAGAAGGGAAGCTGGTTTTAGTCCCTTAACGTTTGTTGACATACCGGAATTGATTGGTGCGTATTCGCGATCGCGAGGAACCTCGGCGGCAATGTTTGGGTTGGCAAACAGACAGAGAGTAGGACGTGACGTGATCAGTATCCTACTCCTTCTGTCATAGATTGACAGTTAACCCACATTGTAAGCCGTCTGTAATGCCCACCAAAGTAGGAACCCAATACCCCCCAGAACTAACACCGTTGAAATCACGATCGCCAGAGGACTATCTGCTCCCTTAAACTTCATGATGCCACGATTTAGGTCTGACATATCCTGTTACACACTCCTATTCTGATTGAAGGGATTTCCCAACTTGAATATATCCTGCCTTGACGGTTTTGATCACAAAATTCCATTTAGGGGTTGCTGAATTTTAATCTGTGTCTATCTACTTCTCGACATTTTCCCCCTCATCCCCTAACCCCTTCTCCTGCTCACCATAGCACCATGACACGTCTGGAACGTTGTTACCAAAAAAAAGACAGCGTATGCTAACGCTGCCTTAAAGATTATTATTACCGACCTGATCATTAAACGATCGCCGCCATCTTCACGTCGTTTTCGGCTAACAGTTCTTGCAGTTCCTCTGCATCGACGGTTTCTTTCTCAATCAGCATGGCAGATAATTTGTCCAGGATGTGTTTGTTACCCACCAAGACATCTTTCGCCCGATGATAGGCTTCATCCACCAACTGACGCACCTCTTCATCAATTGTCGCCGCCGTGGTGTTGGAGAAATCGCGATCAGAGGCAATGTCCCGTCCTAGGAACATATTGCCATTCTGTCGTCCCAGTGCCACAGGACCCAAGCGATCGCTCATTCCGAAGCGGGTGATCATTTGTCGGGCGACACGGGCGACTTGCTGTAAGTCATTCGACGCCCCCGTCGTCACTTCTTCTTCACCGAAGATAATTTCCTCAGCGATTCGACCCCCCAACGCAACCGCCATTTGGTTTTGCAGGTAGGAACGGGAATACAACCCAGAATCCATCCGGTCTTCACTGGGCGTAAACCAGGTTAATCCACCCGCCCGACCGCGTGGGATAATGCTAATTTTCTGCACTGGGTCATAATCGGGCATTAACGCACCCACTAGCGCGTGACCCGCTTCATGATACGCCACTAACCGCTTGCGCTTCTCGCTCATCACCCGGTCTTTCTTCTCTGGTCCAGCCAATACCCGGTCGATGGCGTCATTGACCTCATCCATAGAGATTTCAGTGAGGTTGCGCCGTGCGGCTAAAATCGCGGCTTCGTTGAGCAAGTTCGATAAATCCGCACCCGTGAAGCCAGGAGTCCGACGGGCAATTTTCTCTAAGTCTACATCCTTGGATAAGGTTTTGCCGCGAGCGTGAACGTTGAGAATTTCCAAGCGTCCGGCGTAGTCGGGGCGATCCACGACCACCTGACGGTCAAACCGACCGGGGCGTAATAATGCTGCATCCAGAACATCAGGACGGTTGGTGGCGGCAATAATAATGATACCCGTATTGCCTTCAAACCCATCCATCTCCGTCAGTAACTGGTTCAGGGTTTGCTCCCGTTCATCGTTACCGCCGCCTAAGCCAGCACCCCGTTGACGACCTACGGCGTCAATTTCATCAATAAATACGATACAGGGAGCACTATTCTTGGCTTGCTCGAATAAGTCGCGGACACGAGACGCACCCACACCGACGAACATTTCCACGAACTCAGACCCGGAAATGGAGAAGAAGGGTACACCAGCTTCCCCAGCAACAGCACGCGCTAAGAGGGTTTTACCTGTTCCCGGAGGACCAACCAGCAACACGCCTTTGGGAATTTTCGCACCAATGGCGGTGAAGCGATCGGCGTTTTTGAGGAAGTCAACCACTTCGTTGAGTTCCAGCTTGGCTTGCTCAATCCCGGCGACATCACCAAACGTGACCTGGGTTTGCGGTTCCATTTGAACTCGGGCTTTGGATTTGCCGAAGTTCATCGCTTGAGAACCCGGACCATTTTGCGCCCGCCGCAGTAAGAAAAATAAACCGACCAGAAGCAGGATCGGGAAGAAGAGTCCACTCAGGGTTCTGAACCAGAACCCATCATCACTCTGAGGGCGAACTTTAATATCTACGTTATTGTTGGTGAGAATACTGATTAGTTCTGGATCGTTAGGCAGGTTGACCTGGTACTGGGTACCGTCTTGAGCGGTTACCATTGCCTGAGTGCGGTCAGAACTGAGTTGAACGATCTCGACCTTCTTGCTGTTAACGTTATCAATGAACTGGTCGTATCTCCAGGTTTCCCGCGTTTGGGACGGTTGGTCTAAAAATGCTGTTGCCAAGGCGATGACTACTATCGCTAGTAGTGCATAAAGCCCCGCATTTCTCCATTTCTTATTCACTACTGAATTTCCTCCTAAGACTTAGGATGTGATCTGATGGCGTCGAATCGGCTGATTATATTAACTAATGTTAACGTCTATCAGACTATTTGGCGAAGTTGGTTCTTGGTAAACTGGGGGAATTCGCAAATTTTCTCTTGATGTGGTATAATAAGAGGCTGTAATTATTTTTGATACTCCCCAAATAAACGCTGCAACGGTGCTAAACCACCAGCACAGGAACGATACTCAAACCGTTGATCTGCCGTGAGAACGGTGTGAATCGGGATGATTTCCATGACACTATTGGTATAAGCGATCGCGTCAAACTCCTGCACTAATTTTGGAGTCCAAGGAACTTGGCAAATTTTTAATCCTTGTCGTTCAAGGCGACTAATAAGGTGCGATCGCGCCACTCCCGGTAATATCCCCCCATCAATCGGTGGTGTCCACCAGCAGCCGTCTTTAGCGCCCCACAGATTCCCCGTACTCGTTTCCAACCAATTCCGCTGATCATCAACTAATATAGCCTCCTGAGCGCCGAGTTGTTGTGCCGTTTGCAGCGCCAGCCATCCGCCTAAATAATTCCCCGTTTTATAGGTGGGTAAAGAACGGCGTAAATGTGACACTTCAGCTAACCAAGCGATGATTCCCTGCTGTTGGCGTTCACTCAAATCAGCGGGGAGAGGACGCCCCGTAATCCATTCTCGCCCATCCGGGAAAATCACAATTCTCAACACCGGAAACGAGGGGAGTAATTGTTCTGCACCGTAGCGGATGCGTTCCCAGTCGGGGAATTGCCAGCCAAACACCTGTAAGCTGTGACGTAAACGCGCACAATGGGCGTCCCAATGGGTTAAGGGGTGGGTGAGGGACTGGTGATAAACACGCAGGGTGGTAAAGGTTGTCGCGCCGTAAATCAAACCGGGATCATTGATGGCGAGTTCGATGCGATCGCCTTTAATTAGTTTACCGTTATACCAATAACTGAATTTCGTCATTCGTCATTTGTCATTTGTCATTTGTCATTTGTCATTTGTCATTTGTCATTTGTCATTTGTCATTTGTCATTTGTCATTTGTCATTCGTAAGGGAGGGCGGGTTTTGTTTCCCTCTCGCCACCACAAGACTTATTCAGCAGACCCTATTATACCAAGAAACGCCCTATTGTAATTTCGCGATCGCGCCTTTTTCAACTAACAGTTTCCCCGTCTGTAAATCCTTAACTGTCGCCACCAGAACCCGCCGTTCATCTACCTCAAATTGAACGGAAATTCGGTCAACTCCCACCTGTCCCGGTGGATCTAAATGCGCTACACAAACCTGTTCGCGATCGCTATCCAAAGAACGATACGCCGCTTGCTTGGATAACTGACTACTGGTCATCCGTCCTAAGGTATCATAGGTCACTTCAGCTTGTGCCATTTCTGCGACTTCGCCAATATCCAAACGAATTTCCCGTTGTCCTTCCAGGGCGACTTGTAACGTTAACGGTTCTCCCCGTTCACAGGGATATTGCATCCCTTTTTCAAATAAGGTGAAATAGGAATAACTTTTAGCATACGGTTCCCATAAGCGAATGGCATAACTGTGGCGCAAATAATCATCCACACTCACCACTTGATTTAACGCTAACGCCCCGTATGCCACGGCTTCAAAGGGCTTATCTAGCTTAACCTTTGTCTTGCCAAAATAAGACCGAATCAACTGCTGGACAGCCGGAATTAAACAACTCCCCCCCACTAACAACACCTGTTCAATATCACTCTTACTAATTCCTTTCCCTAGGGCGATCGTCAAAACTTCATCCAACGCTTCCCGCAATTGTTCCAAAAACTGGCGATTTTCCAGAATCTCTTCTAACTTATCCCGATCCAGTTGCAAGTTATATGAGGTAAATGTCTCCTCATCTAACCAACTCTCCTTCGCTTCCTGAGTATTGGATAAGCGAATTTTCAATCGTTCAGCTAACTCTAATAAATTCTGCCACCCCACCTCACCAATCTCTTCCCTTGACCATCCTTGCTGATGCAAATAGTCTTCAACAATCCAACTATCCACATCTTCCCCACCGATGTATGCATCGGATTTCGCTAACACTTCTGCCCGTAATACGGTTTCGCGATCGCGCTTGGCTGCATCCAATTGGGGTGCAGTGCGAACTAAACTTAAATCCAGTGTCCCGCCACCAAAATCCACCACTAATACTAAGGAACTAGGACGCTGTACTGCATAGCCTAACGCCGCTGCTGTGGATTCATCTACCAGTTTGATTTGCTCCACATCCAGGCGACGTGCCACCTCGCGAAACCAATCTAAATAGCGATCGAATGCGCCCACAGGTACAGTTAAAATAAGCTGTGAGGGGTTAATTTTTTGGGCTTTGAGTTGCTGCCAGATGGATTGGATAAATTGTTCGGAAACTGATTCAGCGGTGTAGGATTCACCATTAATGAGACGGGGAGGCGGTTGAAAATCAGCCGCTAGATCTCGTTTAAAGCCTTTAAAAAAGCGAGTCGGTTGGGATTGTCCGAGGCGCTGGGAGCGAACTTGTTCTCCCAGAAGTATTTGGTTATTGTCTTTGATGAAAACGAGGGTGGGAATGACGGGGATATCCGATTCACTTGAGTTCGTTTTAAACAGGCGAGAGAGTGAACCGAGTCGGATAGTTTTGGGATTGTTGGTATCGGCTTCGAGTATACTGACAACTGTGTTGCTCGTACCGAAGTCAATGGCAACTGTATTCGTCATTTGTCATTTGTCATTTGTCATTTGTCATTTGTCATTTGTCATTTGTCATTTGTCATTCGTCATTCGTCATTCGTCATTCGTCATTTGTTATATCTTCCCTCATCTTCCCTCATCTTCCCCTGCTTCCCCTGCTCCCTCTGCTTCCCCTGCTCCCTCTGCTTCCCCTGCTCCCTCTGCTCCCTCATCTTCCCCTGCTTCCCCTGCTCCCTCTGCTTCCCCTGCTCCCCCAGCTCCCCCCGCTCCCCCCGCATCCCCCCCACCCCCCCCCCTCCCCTACCCGACGCTCGTCCCATCTCCCCTGCTTCCCCCGCTCCCCCTGCTTCCCCTGCTCCCCCTGCTCCCCCTGCTCCCCCTGCTTCCCCTGCTCCCCCTGCTTCCCCTGCTTCCCTAATGAGACACTCCCCTAGGTAAGGTGCGACTTACTTTAGCGGGACAAAGTATTCGATCATGATCTCGATAGCCGACAAATCGAATATAAACGAGTTCTCCTTCTGTGATATCGTCAACATCAGGTTGGTGCAGTTGGGAATTATAAGGAACCTGTTCCCAAGGTTGACCAATGGGTTCATATCCCCAATTCTGGATCAGATTCTCTAATGGAGTAAAGAGTGCGACTAAATTTTTAGCGGGTAAATCTGGGCGGGCTTCAATCATCCGGCAAGCGGTGGGATAATTGGTGAGTAGGGGGCGTAGTTGTTCAAAGGTGGTATCTTGGATATCTGTGGATAGTTGCTGCGATCGCGCTTCGAGTTCATAGCGCAGCCGCTGACATTGTGCCTCTAATTCCTCGATTTGACTGGGGTCAGCAACTGCAATTGAGGCAGAATGGTTTTCAGGTCTTTTTTTGGGACTAAAGCGACTAATGAGGAAAGTGGTTAAGACAAACCACAGCAGTAAACCAAGCCCCAAGAGGTTAAGATCATGAGCCATGTTACCGCTCCTCTTAATATTGATTTAGGCTCGTGGTTTGATCTGTAGTTAGGGTTTCGTCACCTTCATAATATTCTGGCAGCAATTCTTGGGTTTCTACCTCTCCGAGATCCGCTTCAATCCCTTTGGTAGTTTCGGTACAACTTGATCCGGTAGCACCGATGACGGTTTCGGTGATTTTGCCATCTTTGCCAATGCGATATTCGATCTGGTGATACTCTGCCATATTTCTTTCCGAACCCAATAATTAACTACAGTTTAAAGGACTGAGACGAAGCAACTAGGGCTGGTTACAGCTTCCCGATCTGGGCGGGTTTAGTCAAGTTATCGGTTTATAGCAAAACGTTATCGGTAAAACCCGCCCCTACACCCCACGCCCGACACCCGACACCCGACACCCGACACCCTACACCCTACACCCCACACTCCACAACCGACATCATGGCAAAGGTGGATTATTAGCACGATACCAGGCATCAAGTGCCAATTGATGCACCTCCCGCCAGGATAAATTATACTCTCGTGCGATCGCGGCACAGTCTTCATATTCAGGTTGAACGTTGGCAATGGCGTTTTGAACGCCTGAGGCGCGACTGGCAACTTTTACCCGCACTTTGCCATACTTCGTCTCGACTCGCTGAATTGCCCGTTGCAAAATCGTGCGTTGCTGGGTAAAGTGGCGAATACCCAGGGTTGTGGTTTCCCTAAATAAAATATCTTCACAAACGGTTAATTTTTCCGGTGGGCAAATCACTGTGAGTAATACCCCAGGACGAGATTTTTTCATGCCAATGGCTTGGGTAAATACATCCAATGCCCCAGCATTAAATAGCACCTCGAATACATACCCAATCACTTGGGGATTTAAGTCATCAATTTGGGTTTCTATCACACAAACGGTTTCTTGGCAAGGGTCATCATTGATGAGATTAGCTGTATCTCTTCCCTGAAGCTGAATGCCAAACTCGGAGGCTTCTCCAATCCAGAGTCGCAGGATATTCGGAATCGCTAACTCACTGCTTCCCGCGCCATGACCCATCTTGTGCAGAATCATCGCCGGAGGAGGTCCAAATTGGGTGGCAAGGGTGACCGCAATGGCTGCACCCGTGGGCGTGACTAATTCGCGATCAATGCCGTTACTATAAATAGGGACTTGCCGAGATTCCCACAATTTTAAAACAGCGGGAACCGGAACAGGCAATCGACCATGGGCGGCTTGTACTGTACCGCCTCCTGTGGGTAAGGGAGAACAGTAGAGTCGGTCAATGCCCAACCAATCCAACCCTAAACAAGTGCCGACAATATCCACTAAGGCATCTGTAGCACCCACTTCATGGAAATGCACGGCTTCGGGTGCCATCCCGTGAACAGCCCCCTCTGCTTCCGCCAAGTTGCGAAAGATTGCCAAACTCCAATCCACGACTTGTGAGGGTAATCCAGCGGTTGTAATTAAGTGTTCAATATCTGCCAGGTGTCGGCTATGCTCATGGTCTGACGGTTCAGCGTGATCATGGTGATGAGCTTGAGTGAGCAAATTTACATGGACTTTAGTGGCTAATTGACCTTGGCGGTGGACTGATTCTGACTTTAACCGATACTCATGGTCAATTCCTAGCCCTTTTAATTTTTCACTTAAATACTCTAACGGCACTCCTGCTGCCACGAGTGCCCCTAAGCACATATCACCAGCAATTCCACTCTGACAGTCTAGGTAGGCGAGTTTTGGCATTACGTTTTGAATCCTGAAGGGTGATTAGCTGTAACCAAAAGGCTGGAAACCTTTACCCATTATTGCCCAAAATTGGGTAGAGATTTGTTCTGAGAGAATGGGTCTGCCAAGAGTATGTATACTTTATTGGTATACCTATCCAGCCAAAAACCACAGCTAGGTAGGTGAGAGAGATAGCCGCCAGTTAGGTGGTGTTAGCCTGTGGACTGGGAAGGTGCCGACACCGCCAGAGTGAAGCAGGAAGTAAGTTCCAGATGTGTCCATAAGTGGACAGATTTGGGTAGATCTTATGTAACGGTCTACATCTATTGTAGGGTGTAGGGAAAGGAGAATGGGGGGGGTGGGGGATTTGGGAGATAGGGAAGATGAGGGAGATGGGGTTGTAGGGGTTTGGTCTCCAAACCCCATTTCTTATGTAGGGGGAGATGGGCAAGGAAAGGACCAATGACCAATGACCAATGACCAATGACCAATGACCAATGACCAATGACCAATGACCAATGACCAATGACCAATGACCAATGACCAATGACCAATGACTAATAACGATTAAAAATGTTTTAAGTAATGTTACTGGTGCGTGGTATGATCGCCTATGGCTAGATGCGATCCAGCCAATTTTGATGGACTAGCGTTTGCTGCTGCCTGTGAACTTGTCAGACAACTCTGTACAACCTAAGCCCACACTGGAGGAAAGTCCGCCAGGGAGTTCTCAGACTTCCCCTGAAAGTTCCTCAATGCAAGAGTACTACCAACTTAAACAAACATTGTTGGCGGTCACTCTGGTAATGACAGGGGTGATTTTTGTCTCTGTCTGGATTTTCTACTCACTCAACATCGCCTTGAATTATTTGATCGGGGCGTGTGTTGGTGTGGTTTACTTGAGAATGTTGGCGAAAGACGTTGAGCGGTTAGGTGTCCAAAAGAGGCGTCCGAGTTCAACTCGGTTAGCTTTATTGATTGGGCTATTAGTCGTTGCCAGTCAATGGCAGAGTTTACGCATTCTGCCCATATTTTTAGGATTTCTGACGTATAAAGCTGCGCTTATCGCTTATATGCTGCAAAGCACCTTGTTGCCTACGTCGAAGTAAGTTCCCCTGGTCAGGGCAGCCAACGCATCCAAACAGTAGGGTAGGCTACACCCGAACTTAACGCCTGTGGACAAAGGAGACAATTCCTTTGGATGAAGCAGGAAACAGACTCAGCAATTGTTCGATGGACAATTGCTAATCCGTTCTGTGTAGTCGTTTCAACCAAAGGATAGAAGATAGCTGGGGAACTCCGGATGGAAATGATAGATGGTTTGGCGTTCTATAATGCTTTCCCCCTTGCTGAATTAGAAGTTGGTCAGCATCTGTACTGGCATATTGGTAATTTGAAGGTTCATGGTCAGGTTTTTATTACCTCCTGGGTCGTGATTGCCATTCTTGTCATTGCCTCGATTGCTGCTACCCGTAACATTCAGCGAGTTCCCAGTGGTCTCCAAAATTTTATGGAGTATGCCCTGGAATTTTTGCGGGATTTAGCCAAAAATCAGATCGGGGAGAAAGAGTACCGTCCCTGGGTGCCGTTTGTGGGGACGTTATTTTTGTTCATTTTTGTGGCAAATTGGTCTGGGGCACTTGTTCCCTGGAAGCTGATTGAGCTACCCGAAGGTGAATTAGCGGCACCAACCAGTGATATTAATACTACAGTGGCGTTTGCGCTGCTGACCTCCTTAGCGTATTTTTACGCGGGTCTGAGCAAGAAGGGCTTGGGGTATTTTGCTGGTTATGCCCAACCAACTCCCATCCTGCTGCCGTTTAAGGTTCTGGAAGATTTTACCAAACCTCTCTCCCTCAGTTTCCGTCTGTTTGGCAACATTTTGGCAGATGAACTGGTGGTGGCAGTATTGGTGCTGTTGGTTCCCCTGTTCGTACCTCTCCCGGTGATGGCATTGGGTTTATTTACCAGTGCGATTCAGGCGCTGATCTTTGCTACCCTAGCAGCGGCTTATATCGGGGAGGCGATGGAAGACCATCACTAGCGATTTTAAGCTAGTGATCAAGATTTGCCACTTCCGTCTGGTGAACAATCAAAGAATTCGGCTGTGTCTAGCGAATTAGTTTAGGGTAAGCGTTTCACGCACGTTTGTTTGTTATTTAGTCAAAAGTCAAAAGCGAGGAAAAATATCATGGACCCATTAATTTCTGCTGCATCTGTTATTGCTGCTGCTTTAGCTGTTGGTTTAGCGGCAATCGGTCCAGGAATCGGTCAAGGTAATGCGGCAGGACAAGCTGTAGAAGGGATTGCCCGTCAGCCTGAAGCTGAAGGAAAAATTCGGGGAACCTTACTACTGAGTTTGGCATTCATGGAAGCGCTGACAATTTACGGTCTGGTGGTTGCTCTCGTCTTATTATTCGCTAACCCCTTCTCGTAACGCTTTATGCCACAAGAGCATTCAGACCCCAACGACTGAGGTCTGGATGCTATTGATCTGGAGAGCTATTGAAATCGAAAACGCTATCCCATCCCAACTGAAAAGCTAACAATTTTGTTTTGTGCGCTGTGGGATTACCAAAACATCATGATACATTGGACAATTTTACTAGCTGTTGAAGCAGCAGAAGAGGCAGCCGAAGGAGGCTTATTTGATTTTGATGCCACCCTACCTCTGATGGCATTGCAATTTTTAATTTTGGTGGCGATATTGAATGCGGTTTTTTATAAGCCACTCAGTAAAGCCATTGATGGACGGGATGACTACATCCGCCAGAACCGATTAGAAGCACGGGAACGTTTAGAAAAAGCTCAGAGTCTGGCGAAACAGTATGAGCAAGAACTAGCAAACACTCGTCGCAAGTCACAAGAGACTATTGCCGCGGCTACAGCTGACGCTCAGAAAATAGCGGCTGAAAAAATGGCTCAAGCTCAAGCGGAAGCCCAAGCACAACGAGAGCAAGCCCAAAAAGAAATTGACCAACAAAAAGCTGAAGCGATGACATCCTTAGAACAAGAAGTGGATTCGCTTTCGCGTCAGATTCTGGAAAAACTTGTAGGACCAGAGTTGGTTAAGTAACGTCGGCTTTATCCGGGTAGCGAAGCAGGGGTTTGCGAGAGGTTAACCGTTCTGAAAAACCTATACAGAACTATGCATATTTAGGCATATCTGTACTCGGAACGTGCAGACTAAGACTCATTGAAGTCTACGTTAGACGGGTCACGACACCTTGATGTGAACGCCAGCATCATGCTCTGTCGAATTCAGTTAAGTAATCAGTGAACAGGTTTATAGCTGTAGTGCTGAATTCATAAAAAGCCCGTTTAACATTGTCGAGGCAAACATTACTTAATTGGTTGACAGAAGATGTCAAATAGTCTTTTGTCTGGGGTGTGATCACAAATAACGCCGGACGAAATTTTTAGCCCGTTTAAACGTTACCCAGCGTTAGCGGTAAAGCCGCATAGCAGTTCTCAATTAAAGCAGGTGTATATGGCTATTATGGGTAGTTTTTCAATTTTAGCTACCGCCGAAGGAGGAGTTGGTCTAAACCTCGATATTTTAGAAACCAATGTGATTAATTTGGTGATTATTATCGGGGTACTGATTTACTTTGGGCGATCATTTTTAGGGAATACCCTATCGGAGCGACGTTCCAGTATTGAAGAATCCATCAGCGATGCAGAAAAGCAGCAAAAAGACGCCGCTGCCTCGTTAGCGGATGCTCAGCAAAAGCTGGCACAAGCGCAAGCGGAAGCCGAAAAGATTCGGGCAAAAGCAGAAGAAAATGCCAACGCCGCTAGAGAATCAGTTTTGGCTGCGTCGGCTAAAGATGTGGAACGGATGAAAGCGTCAGCCGTTCAGGATTTAAACTCAGAACGGGAACGTGCGATCGCACAACTTCGCCAGCAAGTGGTCGCCCTAGCTATGGAGCGTGTCGAGTCGCAACTCAAAAGTCAGTTGGATGACTCAGCACAGCATACCTTAGTTGACCGCAGCATCGAGCGAGTAGGAGCCTGATAATTATGAAAGGAAGTTCATTTAGCGCGGAGGTAGTTGAGCCGTATGCAGAGGCGTTGATGTCTGTGGCTCAAGAACATAACCTCGTGGATAAATTCGGTGAAGACGTTGCAGCTTTGCTCGATACTTTGAAAGAATCAGAGGAATTGGAGCAATTTTTAGGCAATCCGATTGTCAAAGCCGATGACAAAAAAGCCGTCTTAGAACAAATCAGCGGGGATCAAATTCACCCCTACATGGTGAATTTTTTAAAGATTCTCGTAGAGCGGCGGCGCATTCTGTTTCTGAGAGACGTATGTAAGCAGTATCAAGCACTCTTGCGGGAGTTAAAACAGACGGTTTTAGCTGAAGTCGTCTCCGCTGTTGAACTCAATGACGACCAAAAGCAGGCGGTGCGTCAGAAAGTTCTCACCATGACCAATGCCCAAGATGTAGAACTAGATACCCAAGTTGACGCCGATTTACTCGGTGGTGTGATTATTAAAGTGGGGTCTCAAGTTGTTGATGCCAGTCTGCGTGGACAACTGCGTCGTATTGGTGTGAGCTTGAGTCGTTCGACTTAAATGTCAAACGTCATGTTCCAGATGTAGCAGTCTACGTCTGTGATAAGTCATAAGCTAAATTCACAAGGCAAATGACGAATGACCAATGACATAAGACCAATGACAAATGACAAAAAATTAGAGGGATTAGTTGAATGGTAAGCATTAGACCCGACGAAATTAGCAGCATTATTCGTCAGCAAATCGAACAATACGACCAAGAGGTCAAAGTCTCTAACGTTGGTACCGTTCTGCAAGTTGGTGACGGTATTGCCCGGATCTATGGCTTAGATCAGTGCATGGCTGGGGAATTGGTCGAGTTTGAAGATGGGACAGTTGGGATTGCCCTGAACTTAGAAGAAGATAATGTCGGCGCGGTACTCATGGGTGAAGGGCGCGACATCCAGGAAGGGAGTTCTGTCACGGCTACCGGGAAAATCGCTCAGGTTCCCGTGGGTGAAGCACTCATTGGTCGGGTTGTCGATGCCTTAGCACGACCCATTGATGGCAAGGGAGAGATTCAAAGCGGCGAATCTCGTCTAATTGAATCCTCAGCACCGGGTATTATTGCACGGCGTTCCGTGTATGAACCCCTGCAAACCGGAATTACCGCGATTGACGCCATGATTCCCGTGGGACGGGGACAACGGGAGTTAATTATTGGCGATCGCCAAACCGGAAAAACCGCGATCGCAATTGATACAATTCTCAACCAGAAAGAAGAAGACGTTATCTGTGTCTACGTCGCTGTCGGTCAAAAGGCATCTACCGTGTCTCAAGTGGTCAATGCGCTGGAAGAGAGAGGCGCATTAGATTACACCGTGATCGTTGCCGCTAACGCCAGTGATCCTGCCACCCTGCAATATCTGGCACCCTATACCGGAGCCTCTATTGCCGAATACTTTATGTATAACGGCAAAGCGACGCTGGTGATCTACGATGACCTGTCCAAGCAAGCCCAAGCCTATCGCCAGATGTCCTTGCTGCTGCGCCGCCCACCGGGTCGGGAAGCCTATCCTGGGGATGTATTCTATCTCCACTCTCGCTTATTAGAACGGGCAGCTAAATTGAATGACGACTTGGGTGGGGGCAGTATGACCGCGCTGCCAATTATTGAAACCCAAGCCGGTGACGTATCCGCCTATATTCCCACCAACGTGATTTCGATCACTGACGGTCAGATCTTCTTGTCGGCTGACCTATTTAACTCCGGTCTACGTCCGGCGATTAACCCCGGTATTTCCGTATCACGGGTGGGGTCTGCGGCTCAAACCAAAGCCATTAAAAAAGTGGCAGGTAAACTGAAACTGGATTTGGCACAGTTTGATGACCTGCAAGCCTTCGCCCAGTTTGCCTCAGACTTAGACAAAGCCACCCAAGACCAATTGTCACGGGGCGCACGGTTACGGGAACTGCTCAAGCAACCCCAATACTCACCCTTGTCTGTGTATGAGCAAGTCGCCCTCGTCTACGCGGGGATCAATGGCTACTTAGATGACATTGAGGTGGAGAAAGTCACCGCGTTCACTAAGGGACTGCGGGACTACTTGAAAACCAGCAAGCAACAGTTTGGTGAGATTATCAAGGAGAAGAAAGTCCTCACCGAAGACGCCGAAAACCTGCTCAAAGAAGCCCTGGCTGAATACAAGCAGACATTCTTAGTCTCTGCGTAATGCGTTCATCGTTCATGGTTCATCGGTAAGACGCCATGAACCATGGACAATCAACAGTTAACAATAAACAAACTATGCCTAATTTAAAAGCGATTCGCGATCGCATAAAATCCGTCAAAAATACTCAGAAAATTACCGAAGCGATGCGTCTAGTGGCAGCCGCGAAAGTGCGTCGCGCCCAAGAACAGGTGACATCAACTCGTCCCTTTGCTGATCGGTTGGCACAAGTCCTCTACGGGTTGCAGAATCGTCTCCGGTTTGAAGAGGCTGACTTACCCTTGCTCAAACAACGGGACGTCAAGTCGGTGGGCTTACTCGTCGTGTCTGGCGATCGCGGTTTGTGTGGCGGTTACAATAATAACGTGATCCGCCGTGCCGAAAACCGCGCCAAGGAACTCCAGAAAGAAGGCATCGACTACAAATATGTCTTAATCGGGCGCAAAGCCATCCAATACTTTGAGCGCCGGGAGCAGCCGATTGATGCCAAATACACGGGCTTAGAACAAATTCCCACCTCAACCGAAGCCTCAATGATTGCCGATGAATTGCTGTCATTGTTCCTATCGGATACCGTGGATCGGGTTGAATTGGTTTATACCAAGTTTGTCTCCTTAATTAGTTCTCGCCCCGTGGTACAAACCTTGTTGCCTTTAACCGCCCAAGGATTAGAAGCCCAAGATGACGAAATCTTCCGCCTCACCACTCGCGGTGGTAACTTTGAGGTAGAACGGGAAAAAGTGACGACGGAAAACCGTCCTTTACCCCGTGACATGATCTTTGAACAAGATCCGGTACAAATTCTGGATGCCTTACTGCCGTTGTATTTGAACAACCAGTTACTGCGGGCATTACAAGAGTCAGCCGCTAGCGAATTAGCCGCCCGGATGACGGCGATGAACAACGCCAGTGATAATGCCACTGAATTGATTGGCACGCTCAGCCTGTCGTACAACAAAGCGCGACAAGCTTCCATTACTCAAGAAATTCTGGAAGTCGTCGGCGGTGCCAGCGCTCTTGGTGGTTAGCCGTAGGGGAGGTAGGGGCGCAAAGCTTTGCGCCCGCGCCCAGCGCCATAGTTTAATATTTATGTAGAGACGTAGCAGGCTACGTCTCTACCACTAATATCGCCCCTTCCCAATAATTGCCAAAAGCTGATGAAAACATCAACAGAGCAAAATACCTCAACCTTATACAATAAAGATTATCACCTCTGGCTAGAGACAACGATACAACAACTCCGCTCCAGAGAATTTACCCATGTTGATTGGGAAAATTTATTGGATGAATTGGAAAGCATGGGAAAAAATAACAGAAGAGCGGTTAAAAGTCTCTTGACCCGACTTTGGGAACACTTGCTCAAGCTGCGTTACTGGGAATCAGAAAAAGAATACAATAAAAATAAGTGGAAATCCGAAATCACTACATTTCGGCAACAGATTCGAGATGAATTGTCAGATAGTCCCAGCTTAAAACCTTACTTAGTAGAAATTTTCCCTCACACGTATCAGGATGCCAAAAAAGTCATAGCGCGTTTAATGGATAAACCCATACAATTTTTCCCAGAAGCTCCTCCCGCATCGAGTGAAGATGTGTTAAAGGAAGATTGGTTTTTTGAAGACTTGTAGGGGCGCCATTGGTGTAAACTTGAGCGCCCGATTTTGTCACCCCCTTTATTCCTTGGCTGCTATTCCTCACACCCTACACCCCATTCAGCACCCATAAAGGGGGTAGTTAACCAGGATTTGGTATCAGTAGGGGCAGGTTTGACTATGATCATTGATCTTATGTTTCCTGACAACAGATGTGAATAAACCCGCCCTGCTCCCAAGAATTAACCCACCCCAAACAAGAATGTAGAGACGTAGCATGCTACGTCTCTACAGGGTGACGGATCTGAATTACCAGCCCTTTTCAGCTTGCTCTAACACATAAGCCGCAACGTCTTCAATCTCAGAATCCTTTAAGCGTCCAATAAAGGCAGGCATAGCCCCTTTGCCATTTTTGGCTTGGTAGACAATTTTCTCGATGGAGTCCATGCCATACTTCTCCAAGGCATCCTTTTTCAGGGTCTTCTGTGCCATAACAATGTTGTTGCCCCCTATATGGCAAGCAGCACAGTTGGCAGCAAAAATTTTGGCGCCATTTACCGTATCAGCAGCTAGAGCCGGACGGCTGAATGCCAAACCAAACACAGCGACGGCAAGTAAAATGATGGACAGAATTTTCTTCACAGTAGTTCTCCTCTTCTCAAAACAGACAGTAAGTATTATTGCTCAATTATGAATTGCAGCAATGTGGGACAGAATTGACCTAATCCATCAATCCGATGCTATAGGCATGATGCAATAGTGTCTGCCTTTCTACAAATTTTACCAGGATACGCGCCTAATCCAGAGTTTCGTCCCAAAGTCAAATAGCCGAGACACCGGGAAGCTGGGGAAGCTGGGGGAGCTGGGGAAGCTGGGGGAGCCAATGTAGAGACGTGCCATGGCACGTCTGGGAGCCGGGGGAGAAAAAATTAAATTAGAGCTTGAACGATGAATCAGCAATCCGGAACATTGATTAAATTTTAAGGAAAGATTAAGTTTGAAAACGGTTTGTAATAAATCTCATACTATTTGATACAAAACTCAAATATGCTCGATTTTTTTTACGATAAATATCCCCAATTGGTGAAGTAAATCACACCTTACGGATTGGCAAACGCCTAAAATATTATAAACGTGGCGGTTAAGCTGTGAACCTAAATATATTTAGTTAAGTAAAGGGAAAGCTAAAATGACAGCCAAAAAGCTTCATCAGCAAGAGAGTTCCTATAATTATCAAACCAATGGACGGATAAATACAGGATTCAAAGACGCTGTAGGTATAGAGACTTTAGCGAATCTAGGGATTGGGCAGCAAAACTTTGTGAATAGGAATTTGGAGCGAACGCTTAAGGAATTATCCGATTTAGAATTTGCGTTAGATCGAGCCGCAATTGTGGCGCTTACCGATAAACAGGGCGTGATTCACTATGTCAATGATAAATTTTGCGAAATATCACAATATCGTCGAGAAGAGTTAATTGGCAAAACGCATCGCCTGATCAAATCGGGTCATCATCCGCCAGCATTTTTTAAAGAATTCTGGACGACGATCGCATCGGGCAAAGTCTGGAAAGGCGAAATCAAAAATAAAGCTAAAGACGGAACCTATTATTGGGTGGATACTACCGTTGTTCCTTTTTTGGATGAACAGGGAGAAATCTACCAATATTTAGCCATTCGCTTTGATATCACCGAGCGCAAGCAGGTAGAACAAGCCTTGCAACAATCGGAACTGAAGGCACGACAACAAGCCCAACAACTCGAAGAAGCATTGGAGAAGCTTAAACAAACCCAGAGTCAACTGATTCAAAGCGAAAAAATGTCCAGCGTGGGTCAACTACTGGCTGGAATTGCTCACGAAATTAATAATCCGGTCAATTTTATTTACGGCAATCTGGTTCATACTCGCGAGTATGTTAACAGTGTGTTACAGGTTTTGGCGCTTTACCAGAAACATTGTCCCGTGGAAATACCGGAGATTGAAGCCGTTGTCGAAGAAGAGGATATCGAGTTTATTGTTGAAGATTTACCCAAAATGGTGTCGTCTATGCAAATCGGAGCCAACCGCATCCGAGACATTGTGCTGTCGTTGCGGAACTTCTCGCGTCTGGATGAGCAGCAGATGAAGTTTGTTGATATTCATCAAGGGTTAGAGAGTACCTTATTGATTCTGCACAATCGCCTCAAAGCCAAAGCGGAACGCCCGGAAATTCAGGTGATTAAAAATTATGGAGATCTGCCGCCTGTAATGTGTTATGGCAGTCAGCTTAATCAAGTATTTATGAATCTGATTGCCAATGCGATTGATGCCTTAGAAAATCAGCCGGAACCGCGAAAAATCACAATTTCTACAGCCGTACAAAGTGGGGAATATTGGCAGAATCAGGGGATACTTTCAGAGTGCGATCGCGCGTCTCAGACGCCGTGGGCGGTGATTACCATTGCCGATAATGGACCCGGAATGCCAAAAGCGACTCAGGATCACTTATTTGATCCCTTCTTTACCACCAAACCCACGGGGAAAGGGACAGGGTTAGGGTTATCCATCGCCCATAATATCGTCGTGGACAAGCATCAGGGTCAAATCCGCTGTATCTCCCAGGAGGGAAAGGGAACCCAGTTTATCGTGGCGATTCCCTTGGTGCAGTAGGGATGGGGGAGATGGGGAAGCTTGTAGAGACGTAGCATGCTACGTCTGGGAGCTGGGGGAGCTGGGGGAGCAGGGGGAGCTGGGGGAGCTGGGGGAGATGGGGAAGTTAACTCAAAACGCTTACCTGTTCCCTGTTCCCTGTTCCCTGTTCCCTGACAAATGACAAATCTGCCAAAATAAGAACAAAGGGTTTAAATGCACAGGCGATGGCGTGGATAATAGGGCAGAAACTACACAATGGTCAATACACCATTGAAAAGACATTAGGCAAGGCGGGTTTCAGTATTACCTACCTAGCGACAGATGCACAAGGAAACGAACTGGTCATCAAAACGCTGAATGAGGATCGACTCAAAAAGCTAACTCCTTTACGTCGGGAAAGTCTCAAATGTAAGTTTGTCAATGAGGCGCGGCGGCTAGAAGGCTGTCGGCATCCTCATGTCATCCAGGTGTACAAGACATTCGTTGAAGGACAGTTTTTTTGTCTGGCGATGGAGTACATTCAGGGCAAGAGTCTAGGGAACCTGTCTCAACGAGTGTTACCCGAAAAGGAAGCGTTGAGTTATATCCAGCAGATGGGGGAAGCGCTGATCGCCGCCCATCAGCAGGGATTGCTGCATCAGAATGTCAAACCTGCCAATATTATGGTGAGGGCGGGTCAATATCAGGCGGTACTGATTGATTTTGACCTGGGCGGGAAATTTGAGTATCCCGTAACCGTGGGATGGCAAGATGAAGTTTTTGCCCCGATTGAACTTCAGTCGAAGACGCGATCGCGCGGCACCTTTACGGATGTCTATTCTCTGGCTGCAACGCTGTATGTACTCTTAACCGGGAAGCTACCCGCCACCTCTAGCGATCGCCAAAAGGGTAAGGCGGATTTAATTCCGCCAAAACAGATTAATTCTCAAATTTCTCAGCGTGTCAATAAAGCGATTTTGGCGGGAATGAAACTCGAACCCGAAGCACGTCCCAAGTCGGTGCTGGATTGGTTGAAATTGTTGGGACTACAGCGAGAGGGTGTGATTTCTGGATTAGGCAAAAAACCCCGTTGGGCGATGGTTGTTGGGATTTTAGGGGTAGTTGGCATCGTCGCTGGCGTGGTATCTGCCAGTCTTGGAGGAACAGGATTTTGGGAAAATATTATTCCAGAATCTTCTCCAGATGTCAACTCCTCCACCTCATCCCCCTTATACCTAAAATCACCAGAAACCGAAGAATAACTGTGCGATCGCGCGATCGTCGGGCTACTGGGTTATCCAATAGCCTTACTCCGCGTTACACCCTATTCACCGAACTCATGAGTGGACAAATCCGAATTAAAGAATGAGTGATGACCTCCTAATGAGAGTGTATTTAGACACCAGTGTATATAACCGCCCCTATGACGACCAAACCCAAGCTAAAATTTACCTAGAAACTCAAGCCGTCTTAATCATTCTCAATTTAATAGAAACCCAGCAGATTGAATCTGTAAACTCATCTGTATTAGAGTATGAAAATCAAAAAAATCCCTTTACCATTATTCAAAAAAATATCCAAAAATATCTCGCTAAAGCCAACCTTTTTCAACGCCTAAATGAAACGATTAGGCAACGAGCAAAACAACTGGAAGCCGAAGGGATTAAACCCATAGATGCCCTTCATGTTTCTAGTTTTGAAGCCTCGCAAAGTGATTATTTTATTACTTGTGACAAACGATTGCTCAACCGTTGTCAAGCTTTAGCTATTCCAGCTCTTAATCCTATTGAGTTTATCGAGGAATTAGACAATGAAAATTAACATTCAAAACGATCAACAAATCATTGAAGAAGCCTTTAATATTTTAATTGAAAATTTAGACCCTTCTAAAGTTAGTCGTTTTTGGACAATTTGTAAATTAGGTAGTGGTGACTATTCCCAACTGAAAGACAAACTATTTGCTGGAGAAACGGTTGATAGTCTTTATGAAAAAATTAAAGCCCAAGAAAAAAAAGACTCTACCTAAAATCTAATTTATTCAAGAAAACAACTACAAGATCCTAATTAGAACAGTGGTTTTCAAGTTAAGGGAATTTCTAAGATAAACTCGGTTCCTTGATCCGGTACAGAAACACACTGAATATTACCTTTGTGTTTGTCCACGATAATCTGGTGGCTAATTGCTAACCCCAAACCTGTACCACTTCCTACAGGTTTAGTCGTAAAAAATGGGTCAAATATTTTTTCTTGTATTTCCTCACTCATGCCGATTCCATTATCAGAAATCCGAATCACAATAAACTCGGAGAAGAAACCAAGAGAATCTAAATAGTCATCATCTGCTTCTGCTTTACCCATTTCTTCCTTCCCGTCTACCTTCGTCTTACTTTGCCTGAGTTCGGTGCTAATTCTAATCGTGGGAACGAGTCCTAATTGGGAATTGTAAAATTTGCTATCGGTTTGCAACGCATCAATCGCATTTTCCAGCACCATCATAATGACTTGATTTAATTGATTGGCGTAACAGGTAAGCAAGGGAATTTGACTATACGCTTTAACGAGTTGAATATTGGTTTCACGCAATCGGTGTTCCATCAAAACCAGCGTTGTATCAATCCCTTCATGAATATTCACCGCTTTCAGTTCGGCTTCATCTAGCCCAGAAAATCGTCGCAGTGACGTGACAATCTGATGAATTCGATTCACACCGACATTCATTGATTTCATTATTTGGGGTAGATCCTCTTGTAAAAACTCTAATTCAATCTCCTCCATACAATCTTGAATCTCGGAATGATGATTCGGGCAAACATCCTGGTAAAGTTGGATTAATTTAATTAAATCATTGAAATATTGACGAGCGATCGGAATATTTCCAGCAATAAATGTAGCTGGATTGTTAATTTCGTGGGCAACTCCGGCAACCATTTGTCCCAGACTGGACATTTTTTTAGATTGCACCAGTTGAGATTGCGTCTGTTTTAATTCCGATAATGTCAGTTTCAATTCTCGTGCTTTTTGCCGTTCTCGTGCTTCCGATTGTTGCAATTCGGCTTCAGCTTGCAGGCGTTCCAGTTCAGCCCCGGCACGGGCAATAAATATCTGTAAAATCATCCGTTTTTCAACGGTTAACGGCATCATTTTCTCGTCTAATACCGTTAAAATACCGATCAGCTTTCCCTCGGAATCTTTCAAGGGACTGCCAAAGTAGCTGTGGACATTAATCTCTTGTAAAAAGTGATCCTGGGGAAATAGTTGTTGCAAGTTTTTAGGATAGTGGCAAGCCTTACCCGCAAATACATTTTCACAGGGAGTATCTTTCAAGTCATACTCAATGTTTTCATGCCAGGTTTCACCTGTCCAATAGGATAATGTGCGAACTCGTGTTCCCGCAGGATTGGCAAACGTCGCAATCAAGGCGTAACGAACTTGGAGAACTTCCGCTAAATAACGCACACAAGAATGCAGGAATTTATCACCCGTTGTGGCGGCGGTTCCTTCTACGATTAATCGCAACGCTTCTTGTCGCCGCTTGCGTTCGGTCATATCCACGGAAATTCCGAAGAGTTGAATCACTTGCCCTTGGTCATTGATAATCGCTTCTCCTCTAGATTCAACATAGCGAATTTGCCCATTAGGGCGTATGACTCGAAACTCGATATCGTAAGGTTGTCCTGAGGTGATCGCCTCCTGGACGGTTTCTTCAAATAGGGGTTGATCATCCGAATGAATGCGTTGGATAATGTCCTCGTAGGTAATCGCTGATGAATTGGGATCAAGTCCAAAGATGCGATATTTTTCCCTTGACCAAGTAACTTTTCGCGTGCGGACATCAAATTCCCAACTCCCGATTTGGGCAATTCTTTGGGCTTGTAAGAGTGACGCTTCACTTTTACTCAGTTGGACTTCAGTGTTTTGGCGTTCTTGGATTTCCTGGGTTAACCGAGTATTTTCTTGACTGAGTTGCCGTTGTAATCGTAAGATGTGTAACTGATGCTCGATTCGGGCTAAAACTTCTTGAGTTTCAATGGGTTTACTGATATAGTCAGCCGCGCCAATTTCAAAGGCTTTGATTTTATCAAACGTTTCTTTTAGGGCGCTGATAAAAATGATCGGAATGGCTTGGCTTTCCGGATTGGCTTTTAACTGTTGACAGACTTGATACCCATCTATATCGGGCATTAAAATATCGAGTAAAATTAAATCCGGCTGCATGATGTCAACAGAGCGAAGTGCTTGTCGCCCATTCAGTGATACTCTGACGGTATATCCTTGTTCGGTTAAAAGTTTTTTTAAGACACTTAAATTATCAGGAGAGTCATCAACGATTAAAATAGTTTCTTTTGAAAATTTGTTCTGAGAAACTGACATTTGGGAGGCAGGAAACAAGGCTGTCAACATAAATATTGGTTAAGTTTCAGATTTATTGTACTCAATTACTGTATAAAAAACAACAAGTGACAAGCTTTGATCAGCTCTAATTAGCTTTTGCTTTTTTTGTGCCATTAAAATTTAGTGGTAGTCGTAACTAAAATTCATTCTGTTATCCTAATTTTCCAGAATGTTGCACCCTATCTGACCCCTCGAAACGATAATCTAGGGGGTAGATTCGTTTCACGATTCAAGCGGCAGAGTATCAGAGTTTGAATTTCTGAGATTCCGTCACATTAATCATCACGTTAGCGTTTTGACCCGGAGGTTTTATTTCTTTAAATTATATTAAGAATATCTTAATTCAAAGTCAATTATACGGCAAATATCTCAGACACTTGATCAAAATATTTACAAAATATTTACAAAACTGCCCCTTCTGTGAAGATTCTGTAAACCGGGGAGGTTCAAAAGACAGACTCAATCCGCTAGGGTTCTGATTTATGGTTGGTGGGCAATGCCCACGCTACTGGCTCACCGATTTGATGGGCGCACGCCATGCGCCCCTACATTGGGATTGGTTGGGTTGAGCGAAGTCGAAACCCAACGGAATTTAGGGCTGAAGTTCCCTGACTACAAGCCGATTAAGGTTAATAGCTTCTCCAACTCGAACTGATTCGTCAACTCAGCCAAGGCGTTGGCAAGGGATTCGTGAGAGGTGCGAATTTCCTCAATCCGATTCAGCATCAAATCAATATCACCCAATATTGTCGCTTGGTGGAATGCTTCTAACCAATCTGGAGGTAAGACAGCCAGAGACTCTGGGGTTAAGGAATAGGCTGGGGTTTGGCTGGGTGGAGTGGATGCTGTTGTCTGTTCATAAACATAGTTCACACCCAGATGATGGTGAATCGCGTCAAAAATCTCTCTATTGCGGAAGGGTTTGCGGATAAATCCATCACACCCCATGGAGAGAATAACTGCTTTCTCGGAGTCGAGGGTGCTAGCAGTAACGGCAATAATCACCGTGGCTTGACCTTGAGTTGTGGCTTTAATTCGTTGCGTGGCTTCATAGCCATCCATAATCGGCATCCGCATATCCATAAAGATTAGATGCGGTTGCCAACTCTGCCAAATCGCGATCGCGTCTTTGCCATTTGTCGCTTCTTGGAGAAGAAATCCCAGGGGATTGAGGAGTTGGATCAGCAGTTTGCGGTTATCTACGCGATCGTCAACAATTAGAATTCGATAACAGGGTTGGTTAGGTACTAAAGCAATAATACGCCGTTGAGGGTGTTGGCTGGGAACTTGGCTGGCGTCTGCTAATTTAACCCTAATCTCAAACCTAAAAACAGTACCCTGATCCACTTGAGACGCCACCGTCAGATCACCCCCCATGAGTCGGGCAAATTCACGGCTAATCGATAACCCTAATCCTGTTCCTTCCTGATGCTGTTTCCCGGTTTGACTTTGAATAAATGCATCAAAAATAGTCTCTAATTCCGCCGCCGCCATTCCCGCGCCTGTATCTTCAATTTCAAACTGGAGGGAAATCTCGTCAGGTTGATTAGCGGTAGGAGTTTCCCCGACATCGATACCCCGTGACACTCTCACCGACATCCCGCCTTCCTGGGTAAATTTAAAGGCATTCGAGAGTAAATTAATCAACACCTGGCGCAGTTTCACCGCATCGGTTTGTACATATTGAGGCACTTGATCGGAGTAATCAAACAGCAACTGTAATCCCTTGTCCCTTGCCTTAATTTGGAACAGATTTTCTACATCATGCAACAAGGCATACAGGTCAAAAACGGTCTGATTGAGGGTGATCCGTCCGGCTTCAATTTTGGATAAATCTAACACCTGGTTAATCAGCGTGAGTAGATGTTCGCTACTACGATAAATAATTTGAAGATTCTCTTGATAGTCAGCCGGAAACGTACTGCTGCGCTGCATCAATTGAGTAAACCCCATAATCGCGTTCAAGGGGGTTCGCAATTCGTGACTCATATTCGCCAGGAATGTACTTTTCGCCCGGTTCGCTGTTTCAGCCGTGTCTTTGGCTTGTGTTAACGCCAGTTCGATTTGTTTGCGATCGGTAATATCTTCAGCAATCCCGACAAAGCGGTAAGTCTTTTGATGAGGAACCGGAAATGAACGGGCGCGAATCCAGCGGATTTCTCCATTGGGTCGAGTAATCCGATAGACTTGATCAAAGTCAGTGGCATCCTGTAATTGTCGTTCCATCGCAGCAACTGTTGACGGATAGTCCTCTGGAAAAACGGAGTCTAACCAAGACCGAGGATTATCATACAAACTTTGGCGACTTCTCTGCCAAATTTGTTCATAGGCGGGATTGATATAGAGCATTTTTCCGCTGTGGGAGAGAATAAAGAAAACATCTTGGATATTTTCTGCCAGTTGCCGGAATTTTTCTTCACTCTCTCGTAACTGTTCCTCAGCTAATTTACGTTGGCTAATATCCTGTACCGTGCCAAACAGTTGAACCACCTGTCCGGATGAATTGAATACAGCTTCTCCCTTGCCCAAAATATACCGCATTGAACCATCACTCAAGAAAATTCGCAGTTCATGTTCGTAGGATTTTCCTGCCGTTATTGCGGCTTCAACTTGGTACTGAAATTGGGCAACATCATCAGGATGAATTTGTTTTAAAAGCTCGTCATAGCTGGGTGTCACCTGACTCGGTTCACGTCCATAAATTCGGAACACTTCATCCGACCAACTAATTTTTTTACGATTTACATCGAATGACCAATTGCCCAAATGAGCGAGGCGTTGGGCTTCATTAAGTTCTACTGTTCGTTCCCGAACTTGAGTCGCTAAGGTGCGGTTATAGTCGGCTAAAATCTGCTCTGATTCCTTGCGTTCCGTAACATCAGAAAATGTCGCGATCGCGGCGACAATTGTTCCGGTTTCATCCCAGATTGGCGTGCCATAGACTTCCAGGGGAATCGTGCGATCGGGTAAGCGAATTTCCATATTATCAATTCTTACTTTTTCACCCTGAAACGCCCGAACTAGGGGCATTTGTTCGACAGGATACAAGTCTTCGCTTCCCGCCTGATAAACGTGAAACGTTTCTGATAAGTCTGCGGTTTTGGCTTCCGGTAAGGTGTCGATCCCCAGTAATTGCTGTGATGTCTGATTCGCGTAGATAATTTGTCCGCTGATATCATGAACAGATACGCCAACCGGAATCGCTTCTAGGATTTGATTCAGGCGGCTTTCACTCTCAACTAATGCCGTATTTAGAGTTTGAAGTTCCGTAAACGAGGATTGTAGTTGAGTTGCCATCTGAGCAAAGGAGTTCGCTAATTCTCCGGCTTCATCCTGGCGCTGGATTACAACCGGTTTTTCCCATTCTCCCTGAGCAAGTTTTTTGGCAGTTTTGTTTAACTTGAGTAGCGGCTGAGTTATCCAACGGGCGGTGATAATACCTACGACTGTGGCGATAGTGAGAGTGGCGATACAAAGGATAATTGTGGTGCGATTATTCGCATAAATTTGCGCCATAAAGTCCGACTCTGGCACAACAGTGACAATCAACCAATCCAAGCCATAGTCATCTTGATAGGGTTTAACGTGAACAAACTGGCGTTGGGATAAGGTTGGGATAGAATCATCACTGATAAAGGTAAAACTAGCGGATTGAATTGATGCCAGATTATCCTCTTGGTTGAGTAAAGCTTGCATTGCCGCCCGCGTTAATTTATGGCTACTTTCAGTGGCTTTGAGCCGGATGAGTTTTTTGCCCTGAATATTTTTGACAAAAGCCTGTTCTTTCGTTGAGGTGGCGACCAAATCCCCAGAACGTTCTATAATAAATACTTGTCCAGAGGTAGAGATGTCTAACTTGCCCAAGAAAGAACTGATAAAAGAAAGAATGTAAACACCATAAAAAATCCCTTTCGATCTGTTATTCTGATCAACAGGTGTGGATATGTTTATTGCGGCAACAGGCGTCCCGATCAATGGATGGATTTCTGTCCAAATTAGTTTATTTTCCTGAATTGTTTCTTCATACCACATTCGTTCTCTTGCGTCCCAGTTGGGCAGCAGTTGAGCAGTGTCAATCACTTGACCCGCTTCATCGAGTAGGGAATAGATTCGCGTTCCTGGTGCAGTCCCTTTTAACTCAGCTTTAATATAAGAACCTGGAGGAGAAACTAGACCTAACTTATCGTGTGCTACGCCAATAAACCTTCCTGTGGAACTCGCATAGGCTAGTGCAGTCGGAGCATCAGACACCTGCATTTGCCGCCAGAGTCGCCAGTAAACTTGATCAACATCGGTTAGATCTAAATCTCCTTGTTCAACGGCTAATTGATTCAGAGTAACAAATTGACGAGATTGGTCAAAATAACTGTTGACGCGATCGCTAACTCGTTCGGCGGTTTCTTCAAGTAATTTGTTTGCTAGATCTTCAACGGCTTTTTGCCCACTGCGATAGGACAAATATCCCACTAATCCCACCGCCGTGACAATTTGTAAAACGAAGGGAACAATTAGAACAGTTTTCAGAGAAAATGGGCGAATTTTTTTGAGTACAGATCGCATAAGTCGTCGTTGTGTCGAGTATCTTATGGTGTATTACTTTTGTGTAAGACGTTACCCTAAATGGTAAATAGTAGTATTACACTGATCCGCTAAACTGATGTGCATTAAAATGGCGTAATTTCCCGTACCTGATTCCCGATTGCCTCAAAGGACAAGTGACAAATGACAAATAACAAAATTCTCAGTTGGCAAGACATCCGCAAACACCTAAAGCACCCCTTGATTTTAGCAACTCCGGTGACTTTACACATAGTCCGCCATGCTCAAAGCACTGTCAATGCCGAAAAGCGAATTGCGGGTTCTCAAGATGTAGACATAACGCCGCAAGGCGAAGCACAAGCCAAGGTATTAGGAACTCAACTTGATCCAGAGTACAATTTAGCCTTTGCCTCTGGATTAAAACGCGCCTATAAAACGTTAGATATTGCGATAACTAGCGGCAATATTAGTGTGGGCAGTATCCACAAAGATAAGCGACTGAATGAACGGAATTTAGGCGTATTAGAAGGCGGCAAACTCCGATTTATTCCTGAATATGCGGCTGGCGATTTAAACTATGCCCCGGAAAATGGCGAAAGTTATGCCCAATTAGCCCAACGAATTTTCTCGTTTTTGATTGATCTGGCTCAAATGACACAAACGAGTGAGGTGAATAAGGTTCTGATTTGTAGTCACATTGGTTCAATCCGGATTCTGGTGGGCATAATTACAGAAAATACAAGTTCGGTGGATGTATTGGGTCAGAGATTTGGTAATACGGAGTTGATAAAATTGGATTGGCATCGTTTAATTATTCCAGATTTTATAGAGAAAGGTGGAATTTTTCAATAAATGAATAGGTAGGGGCGGGTTGAGGAATAAATTGGCGGGAAAACCAATAAATGTGTTACAAAACCCGCCCTGCATTACCGAAAACATTCAATTCATGGATGCGATCGCGCCGGGGATTAGATGAAATTTCGTCGTCTGGCGGTGGGGATAGGGCGGGTTTCGTTGTTTTATTTGCGGTGTGTGTGATGATTGAATCCCTAAACCCGCCCCTACAGGATTGGGAGGATTGGCGTGCGATCGCTTGGAATATTAGACGGGATTTCGTGATCTGGTGGTGGGGATAGGGCGGGTTTCGCTGTTTGGTTACAGGTGTGTGTAATCATTGAATCCCTAAACCCGCCCCTACACGTTTTGCCAAAGGAAAACATCGTGCGATCTGATTATGAAATACAATCCGGATCAACATCATCGACGTTCAATCCGCCTTAAAGATTATGATTATACACAACCGGGATTTTATTTTATTACCATTTGTACTTGGCAACGCCAAACCCTGTTAGGTGAAATTATCGATAGTCAAATGCAGTTAAGCGATTCCGGCAAATTTGTCTATTTACATTGGCAAAATTTGCTGCACTATCATCCTAATTTTAAATTAGATGAATTTGTAATCATGCCCAATCATCTCCATGGCATCCTGATATTGACAGCGGATACTACCAGTCAAAAACACCATGGTTTGCCAGAGATTATCCGAGGATTCAAAACCTTTTCTGCACGCCGCATTAATAAAAATCGTCGCCAGAGGGGTGTCCCCGTGTGGCAACGTGGCTATTATGAACATATTATTCGCAATGAACAATCATTAACCGCGATTCGTGAATACATTGTGAATAATCCCATAGCCTGGGAAGAAGACGAATTGCATCCTAGTGGTTCTCAAGAATGGGATGGAACCATTAAAAATTTAGCCTTGCATAAGAATCGAAGATAAATCCAATGTAGGGGCGGGTTTAGGCACAAAATTAACGGGAAAACCAATAACATTCATATAAAACCCGCCCTGCCCCACCGAAAACATTCGATTAATCTGTAGGGGCGGGTTTAGGCACAAAAAAAATAAGATAATACAAAAAGTTGAAGAGTTGATTGCCTGTGGCGATGACACTACATCCAAAAAACTATTGGGAAGTACCAAAAGAAACGGTTCGAGTAGCGCGTGCATCTTTCCCCAAAGGAAACGTATACATGAAAATGTATGATGAATTAGGCACACTATACAAAGACAAAGACTTTGTAGATTTATTTCCCGTAATAAATAAATTTCCGCGTCAAAACTCAAGTAAGAATGCAGCTTACTGGGTAAGTCTTTGAACCCGTTTTAACGGGTTTAAGCTTTTAGCCCCAACTTTAGTTGAGGGCTGATACTGGGTGATAACGGGGATAGCGTTCCCCGGATTTGGTATAACTAAAGCGTGACTCATTTCATCTCAATAGTCCCTTAATTTCCCGCCAAATCTGTGACTGATTAGATTGAACTCTGGGATGAGTTAAAACACCCTGACTGGGACTAAACAAAAATGCCAGCATGAAAAATCCAAAGGTGACTAATACAATAGCCGGACCCGATGGCAAATTGAAAAAATAGCTCAAATACATCCCACTAATACTGGCAACAACGCCAATTCCTGACCCTAACAGCATCATCTGGTGTAACCTTGTCACCAATAAATACGCCGTCGCCCCTGGGGTAATTAGCATGGCTAAGACTAAAATCACGCCAACGGCTTTGAGACTGGCGACGATGGTTAGGGCGATTAAAATCATTAAGCCAAAGTTGAGTAAGTTTGTCGGTAATCCTGCTGCTTTTGCACCAATGGGGTCAAAGGTATAATACATTAATTCTTTATACAACAACAGAACAATGGCGAGGACAATGACGGTAATTAGGGCTGTATTGATTACTTCCTCTCCGGTAACGCTGAGGATATTGCCAAATAAAAAGTGATTTAGGTCAATCTTATTGTCTTTTTGAATAACCGTAATTAAGGTAATACCAAGGGCAAAGAAGGCGGAAAAGACAATCCCCATCGCCGCATCTTCTTTAATCTGCGATCGCGTTCTGATCCAGGTAATTACAAGGGTACTGACAATACCCGCCAAAAACGCCCCTAGAAAGATATCCACGCCCACGATATAGGCGATCGCTAATCCGGGTAATACGGAATGACTAATCGCATCACCGAGTAAGGCGAGGCGTTGTACCATCAGGTAGCTTCCCACTGAAGCGCAGACGATTCCCACTAAGACGGCTGTCATTAGCGATCGCTGCATAAAGCTGTATTGTAAGGGTTCAATTAAAAGGTCAAGCATTATTAGTCATTGGTCATTTGTCATTGGTCATTTGTCATTCGTCATTTGTTATTTGTCATTCGTCATTCGTCATTTGTCATTTGTCATTTGTTATTTGTCATTTGTCATTTGTTAAATATCTCAAACGTTAGCCAGGGCGGGTTTTGTCGAAACGTTAACAAAAACAATCAATTTTAATCCCTAAACCCGCCCCTACACAATTCAAACATTAAGCGGCGTCTGAGAAAAAGACGACTTGACCTCCATACGCCCGTTGTAGGTTATTTGCCTGCATTACCTGTGGGCGGGAACCTGAGGCGATTAATTCCCGATTCAATAAAATTAAATCATCAAAATTGGTAATAGCTTCTCCTAAATCATGGTGAACCACTAACACGGTTTTCCCGGAATCGGCTAATTCGTGAAGAATCTCAAATATAATGGCTTCGGTTTTTTTATCAATTCCCGCCATGGGTTCATCAAAGCAGAAAATATCCGCTTCTTCAGCTAATGCTTTGGCGAGAAAAACGCGCTGCTGTTGTCCCCCGGATAATTGCCCAATCGGGCGATCGCGAAATTCACTCATCCCCACCCGCCCTAACGATTGGGCGGCGATGCGTCGGGATACGGTGGAGAAACGCCGAAACCATCCCGTCTTGCGTATCCGCCCCATCAATACCACATCCCATACGGTTGCAGGGTATGTCCAATCAATCTGCGATCGCTGGGGTACATAGGCGATCCTGTTTAACTGATCCATCAAGGGTTTCCCCTGATACATCGCCGTACCACAGCTTGTCTGCACTAACCCCAGCATCGCTTTCATCAGCGTACTTTTCCCCGCGCCATTGGGACCAATAATTCCCGTCAGTCGCCCCGGTTGAATCGGACAGGTGATATCCTTGAGCGCCTCCACGAAGCGATACTGTACGCTAAGGTGTCCAATCCTTATGGATTCCTGGTGGGTAATGGTGGGACTTTGGGGGTTGGAGTCGTTTCTTTTAAAGATAAGCGTTGACATGATTAAACCGGGCAGATTGGGGAAAATGAAACAATTATGAGAATATTGTACATTTAAAAATGAAAACAATATGAAAACCACTATATAAACTTGATGATCGGAATAACTCACTCGCAGGGTAGAACTCAGTTACAGGAGTGTACAGGTGTAGGGGCGGGTTTGACTGATAAGGCTACCCAACACACCAATACCTTGACTAAACCCGCCCTGTTTGGGGGAAAGGGTAATTCACATCGGTTGGGTAGAGCGATCGCGAAATCCGACAGACTCTCTCACCGGAGTTGGGTAGAGCGAAGTCGAAACCCAACCTACAACGGTGGCATATTTGCACTAGCTGGGGTGATGCTGGGACTTTGGCTGAGTGGCTGTGAGGCGACAAATCCGAATCTCTCAGGAACCGATGCAGAGGATAAACCCAACGTTGTCGCTACCAGTACCATTATTGCCGACTGGACCGAACAAGTGGGGGGAGATGAGATCGAGTTAACCGGAATCCTGGAACCTGGTGCTGATCCACACGTTTACGAACCCGTACCTGCTGATACCATTGCTTTAGAACAAGCCGATTTGATTCTCTACAACGGGTATAACTTAGAACCTGCACTAATTAAACTGATGCAATCGGCGGGGGTAAATGCCAAAACCTTTGCTGTTGGCGAAGTTGTCACTTCCTTAGATTTTGAATATCAGGGAGAAACGGAACCCGATCCTCATGTTTGGGGAGATGCAGAGCATGGGATTAAAATGGTCAATGCCATACGCGATCGCTTAATTGAACTTTCACCAGAAGACGAAGACGAATTTACCGCCAACGCCGCCAAACTCACGGCGGAATTAGAACAGGTGGATACCTGGATTACTCAGCAAATTCAAACCATCCCCGCGAATCAGCGTAAACTTGTCACCACCCATGACGCCTTTCAATATTATGCTCAGGCTTATGGATTAGAAGTGATTGGCACACTAATCGGAATTAGCACCGAAGAACAACCCAGCGCCCAAACTGTGAAAACCCTATCCGATGCAGTGGAAGAAGCCGGAGTTCCTGCTATTTTTGCCGAAACCACGATTAACCCGGCTTTAATTGAAACGGTTGCGGAAGAAGCGGGGGTTAAATTAGCCCCATCCGAACTCTATTCCGATTCCCTAGGCGCACCTGGAAGTGAAGCGGATACTTATGTGAAAATGTTGATTACCAATACCCGTACTATTGTCGAAGCCTTGGGAGGCGATTATCAAGCATTTCTGAATGATGAATTATAGTAGGTTGGGTAGAGCGATCGCAAAACCCAATCGGCAAAGTGCAATTGTATTAAAATGGTGGAATAGGTTTCGGTTTTGTTGACGCAGTAAACCCACACAGTTAAAATATTTGTAGCATGAAAACACTTGCAGAAGTCCAAGCTTTTTTTAATAGAAATAAACCAATCCTTCGGCAAAAATATAATTGGTTAAGCGAATTGGGCATTTTTGGCTCTTATGTGAGAGGAGAGCAAAATGAAGACAGTGATGTTGATGTGTTAGTTGATTATACGGAAGCACCGGATTTAATTGAATTAATTGATCTTGAACACTATCTCAGCGATAATCTGGGCATTAAAGTTGATGTAATAACGAAAAATGGATTAAAACCCAGACTAAAAGAGCGAATTTTGTCAGAAGTTGTTTATGTATGACTAAACGAGACTTAGACGATTTTATTGAGGATATCTTAGAAGCAATTGGAGCGGTTGAACGATTCCTGGTAGGGGTAAGCTTTGAGGATTTTACCAAAAATGAGGAGAAAATTTTTGCGGTCGAAAAGGCGATGGAAATTATCGGGGAAGCGGTTAAAAATATTCCCGACTCTATTAGAAGTCAGTATCCTGAGATTCCCTGGAAAAATATTGCCGGAATGCGAGATAAGTTAGTGCATGAATATTGGGGTGCAGATGTCAACATTTTATGGAAAACGGCACAACAGAGATTGCCGGAATTGAAAGAACAGGTAATCAAAATTAGACAGGAATTACAGAATGATGATTAACAGGCGCTATAGGTTTCCAAAAAATAAATATAGCCAAGTTTATACCAAGTTGACTACTTTCCAAACGTGCCATGACACGTCTGGAACATGGCTCACCCAGTTTCCTGCATCATCCACACCAAAAACCCTAAAATTTGCTCCACAGGTGGCAGAGGATAATCAATTAAATCAATGGTTACGGTTTGTTCTTCTAGCTTCAGAAATCGCCATTGAGTGCCACTACTAACTGCCCCATAAATCGTGTAAATAGGTGTTTGTTTTGCCTGATTAAATCGCTGTGCTGCCACCATTTCAGCAATACATTGCCCAAATCCTGTTCTCAAATCCGCTTTTTTTGCCTCGATAATAATCAAGACTGGTGCTTCAATTTCTAGAAGTTCCTCGGAACGACTCAAGAGAAAATCACACCGTCCATTGAGTCCAAGTGATTCATCAACGGTGAAATCCTCCCCGGAAAATAAGCTGACCCGCCGTTGCAGGATGCGCCGAACTTCCAGCAAAACCGGGTAAATAATGCCTTCCGAACGCGCTTTTTCACTAGCTGATGCTGCTAAAGGTAAACTTTCTTCTAAAAAGGATATCAGGGTTGGGGACGGTTGAATGGGTTCAATATCTGGTAAAAAGTGAATCCCTTCGGCTGTGGTTAAATTAAACGCTTCTTTGACTTTACCAATCGTAGTAAATTCACTATAGGGCATAGCGGAATAGTTATAAGGATAGGTTTTGTTGTTCAGCTATTGGTGAGGAGGGCGGGTTTTGTTGTTCCGTTATCGGTGGGGAGGGCGGGTTTTGTTGTTCCGTTATCGGTGGGGAGGGCGGGTTTTGTTGTTCCGTTATCGGTGGGGAGGGCGGGTTTTGTTGTTCCGTTATCGGTGACTAGCTGAATTGATTTCCTAAACCCGCCCCTACAAATGACAAATGACAAATGACGAATGACAAATGACGAATGACAAATGACAAATGACGAATGACAAATGACCAATGACAAATGACAATTTAACGCCGTCTTCTTCCCATTGAACGCCGACGGCTGCCAAAACTGCTACCAAAACGACTGGAACGATTCATCCGTGTCGAACTAGATTTATTAGAACGGCGCAAATTACTAGATCCAAAACCTGAACCTGTCGCCCGATTAGCTTTTTGGCTATTTTTGCGAGCCGTTGATGATGAATTAGAGGAACGTCTTAATTGACCTGTACTGCGGAACGTTTGACGATTCTTTACTGCAGGTGGCGGTTGATTATGACGGGTTTGATATCGGTCTACCGCTTGGGAGTAAGTGCTTCCATATCCACCATATCCGGTCATAATTCCACCATGGTAAACCGGGGGGACATAATAGCTGGGTCGAAATAATAAACTCCCCAAAGCTTGACCCGCCATAGCACCTGCAAATGGTGTCCAAAAACTGGATTCCCGCCGCACAATTACGGTTTCCGGTTGACCTGTTTGCGGATTTGTTTGGGTTTCGGTAACGTTATGCACATATTCAATCCGAAAGTCTTCACTTAAGTGCATATCGGCTTGACCATTTTCGATTTGCAAGTATGTCTTTTCACCCGCCGCGAGTTCCTCATCCGTAAGACGGGCTAATCGCAAATCTGGACTCCGCAAGACGGGGGGTGTACCGGGTGGTGTATTCAGCAACATCAGGCTATATTCACCACTAACATCATCGTAAGTGGCTTGTTGAACCGGATATTTCCCATCACTGAACTGCTGGGCATTTGAGGTAACATTGACCGTCTGATTTGGGCTTTGGGCGACAGAAGGCGAACCACAAGCTAGGGTGGTTAGACACAATGCCAAAGACATGAAAAGGATAAGAAATTTTCGCAGCATATCAGAAAATTATTGAATTGAACGATTCATTGGTAACTGGGAACAGATTAATCTGAAATAATAGTATCATTGGTGGTATTATTTCGGTTTGGTGGGACTACCCCAGCTAATTCAATCGTCGGAAAAGAGGATTGATTGGTGATTAACCTCATCCCCTGTCCTGCTAAAATAGCACAATGCAACAGATTACAGGGACAACCAAACTCTTAGGCGTAATTGGTCATCCGGTGGAGCATTCTCTATCACCAATTATGCACAATCGCGCGATCGCACAGTTGGGTGTGGATTATGTCTATCTCCCTCTCCCCGTCAAACCGGAAGATTTAGCTGTCGCCGTGGCGGGGTTTGCGGCGATGGGGTTGCAAGGCTTTAATATCACGATTCCCCATAAGCAAGCCATTATCCCCCTCTTAGCCGAGGTATCCGATATCGCCCAACTGGTGGGTGCGGTGAACACCGTTTGGCGTACCGATAAAGGCTGGAGTGGAACAAATACCGATGTCTTAGGGTTTATCGCCCTCCTAAACCAATATCAGCGAGATTGGCATCAAACCAAGGCGGTAGTATTAGGCTACGGTGGTGCAGCACGCGCCGTTGTCGTGGGTTGTATGCAATTAGGGTGTCCTGAGATTTGGGTTGTCGGTCGCAATCCCTATAAACTAAGTCAGTTTCAGCAAAGTTGGGCAAATACTCCCCTATCTCCAATTCTCCAAGCCTATCCCTGGGAGGAACTCCCCCAATTACTACAACAAGCCGATTTACTCGTAAATACCACACCTGTCGGGATGCATCCTTATGTCGATCAATCCCCTGTCGATGAACAGACAATGCAAGGATTACCCAAAGGTGCGATCGCCTATGACTTAATCTACACCCCCAATCCCACCAAATTCCTCCAACAAGCCAAACAACAAGGCGCGACTCCCATTGACGGCTTAGAAATGTTAGTGCAACAAGGTGCAGCCGCCTTAGAAATTTGGTTAAAACAAACACCACCCGTTGAGATTATGCGAGAATCCCTACAACAAAAATTAGGCTTGTAACCTCGCTTGTAGTTCGCTTGTAGTTGCGCTTTAGCGCCGGCACCCCCTACCGAATAAACGCAACGCCTCAACAATTTGATTCACCGCATCTTCCTGCACAAAATGCCCCGCACCTGAAAGAATAACCGTTTTAGACTTCGGAAAAACCTGCTGAAAACGCAAACGCTGACTCGCCCGAAACGCCGGATCACGATCGCCCCACAAAATCAACGCTGGCTTATCGACCAAATTGCAGAGACTTTGGCTAACCTGTTGCAGAAATGAACCACTTTTGAGAAGCCACGAGGGATGACGGTTGTCAAGGGGAATCGTTTCAGGAGATTGGGTTGGTGACGCTTTTGTCATGATCGATTAATCAAAGGCTTAATTTTTTCAGCGACAACTGATGCGCCAGCTTGTTTTTCCGGGTGGCGAGTATACCAATAAGCCCAAGCAATTAACACGGCTTGAAAGGGTAGCCGAATCCAATAAAACAATTGACTGTGGGGAATGCCTTCAATCTTGATATTGTTCAGTGTCATATAGATATTGGCAGGAAACACCGCAATAAACAGAGCAATCAGTCCCCAGGCGGCGGCGACGCTAACAAATGGAATCATTAAGCCAATACCGCCGAGAATCTCGAAGAACCCGCTTACATAGACAGACGTCAATGGCGGAAAGGGTGGCGGAACGATGCGGGCATATTGTTCTGGTTTCAGGAAATGGGTGATACCGACGATGATGATACACACCGCAAGAACACCCCGAAGGATTTCTTTGCGGCGATAACTCTGGTCAGGTGATTGAGACATAAGGAATAGAGGAAACTTACGATCACAGGATAGAGAGTGCGATCGCGATCGTGCGTCTATCCATAGTTAGCTCTTAAACGGCTCGATAACCCCTGAACTGGGATTTAGTATTACATTTCATCATCTTAACTGTTCTAATTTAATCATTTCTCATTTATTTGTCGGGGTAGGTTTTCCCATTATCTGGTTTTGAAAGCCCCCAATTGAATAAACCAACCCTGAACATAGGTGCATAGAATAGGAGTTAATATTGATAATCTTTGCCGGATTTTTAATTTAATTTTTCATACTGCAAATATTTCAGCATCAGTAAACGCAAGTAATCCAACATTCTAATATAACCCTTCATTTGCTCATACTTGCCATTACTGCCAAAGTAAAACTGGACGATAACAGGTATTCTAAAAAGTCGCATTTCTCGCAATTGCTCAATTGCCTTGGTTTCATTTACAATCCACCCTTGCACCTGAATTTGATTGGCATAGCCCCGGAGAGTGACCGTTAACAGTTCAATTTCCTCTAACAGAGAAAACTCTTCATTAGATGGACGAAAATTATCCACAATTTCTTTTCGTTCTCTTTGAGTATTCTGATAGGCTAATTTTATCTCATCTAACAAATGCACAATATGAGTTTTAGTGGCTTCTCTCTCATTTAAAACAGTTTCACTCATATCTCTGCTACTTTCTCCGACTCAAGTAAAACTTGCTGCAAATCATTATATTGTGAACGCCTTGAAAGAGCGATCGCGCTCCTGGGTTGATCCGCCGTTAATTGCCACCGCCAAAACCTGACATTAGAACCAAAAAACCCAATTTAATGATTGACATTGTTAGATTAATGATCTAACTTCATCAAATCTGTCACTCCACACCGTTGAGGGACTCTTGCCATGACGAACAACATCCTTGACAAAATTGATACCCAGAGATTGGGGGAACTCCTTCAACAAGCGCGTAATCAGTGTGGCATGACCCAAGCGGATGCGGCTAACGTCATCGATGCAGCGCGTACAACGATGGTTGCGATTGAGAAAGGAGAGCGCCGTCTTAAGCCAACAGAACTGATCAAGCTTGCCCGTGCTTACGGACGAGCCGTCAGCGACTTTGTGCGCCCCCGTCCCGTGATCCAACCGTTGGAGGTTCAATTCCGAGCTGCCTACCGACGGAATGAAGTGGAAGAGTCACAGATTGAACCTGTCATTCAACTCCTAGAGGAGTTGTGCCAGAATTACCTGGAACTTGAAGAAATTATGGATGCACCACTCCCGCGAAACTATCCTCGTGAGTACCATCTGAGTGGTATGCCTATAGAGCGGGCGGCGGAGAGTATTGCCGTTGAAGAACGTCAACGCCTCGGTCTTGGAGATGGTCCCATTCCTCTGCTTCGAGACATCTTAGAGCAGAGTGTAGGACTCCGTATCTTTTACTTAAAAATGCCACCAAAATACTCAGAAATCTATAGTTACGACGAGCAACGGGGTGGCTGCATGGCAATTAATGCTCATCACCCCGAAGAACGGCGACGTTGGTCATTAGCTCATGGATATCTTCATTTTCTTGCTCATCGACGCAAGCCTGTACTTGATTTTGAGGGACAGTACAAGAGAATGCCAGAAAGTGAACGACTCGCTGAAGCCTTCCCCAAGTATTTCCTGATGCCGACGAGTGGTTTACTTAAACGATTTAACGATATGTACCGCGCCAATGGTAAGTTTACTCCCACCAATTTATTTACGTTGGCTCATTACTACGGCGTATCTGTGCAAGCGCTGATTTATCGGTTAGAGGAGATGGAACTGCTGCCATCTGGAACGTGGGATCGATTGAGCGATCGCGGATTGAAAGTTAGAAAAGTACAAGAGGAACTTGGCTTAGCCCTTCGGCTTCGCTCAGGGCTAAAAGAAATCCCCCAACGTACTGATACGATGCCAGTCCATTACCAACATCTTGCCATTGAAGCATTCGATCAGGGGCTGATTACTGAAGGGCGTTTCGCTGATTTTCTTCATGTTGATCGCCTTGAAGCCCGTCGCCTTGCCGAAGTATTGCGAGAGTATTCCAGTGGAATGGTGGAGGAAGCGACTGATTTGGATTTACGCCAAGGGCAGGAATGACAGAAGGTTAACTTAGCTTATGCAAATTGTTCACTCCCACGTTCTTCTTGATGCCTGCTGCATCTTAAACTTTAGTGCATCAGGTCATCTTTTGGAAATTTTGCAGGCTATTCCGGCTCAAGTTGCAGTTCCCCAAGTTGTGCGAGAGCGCGAGTTAAAGACACTGCAACGCCTTGAGAATGAAGAGAACGAGGGAGCGACTCAGTTTGAGGCTGCTATTGCCCAGGGTGTACTGATTGTGGTGGACTTTAAATCAGAAGCAGAGGAGACATCATTTGTCAACTATGTTTTTGAACTAGGCGATGATGGAGAATCTGCCTGTTGTGCGATCGCGGTTCACCGAGGATGGGCAATAGCAACTGACGATAAGAAGGCAATCTCGTTTATTCAACGGGAGATCTCCCAGCTTCAGATCATATCAACTCCAGAGATAATCAAGCATTGGTCAGAGAAAGTATCTCTTGATGCTTCAGTACTCCGTGATGCACTCAGGGCAATTCGGGTCAAGGGGCGATATTTACCACGTAAAAACCATCCTTTACTAAGTTGGTGGCAAGCTGCTTTGACTGATCCAGACGCTTTAGAGGAATGAGATTCTGTAATCCAAATACATTGTTTTTGAAAACCCATGCAATTAGGGGCTAAAGCCCCTACTACGAACCCAACTAAAATAGGACGTTGTTTGTAGTGAGAACTTTAGTTCTCTCTCCGCCTAGCTGGAGAGGGCTAAAGCCCCTACTACGAACCCAACCTATTCCAGCATTTTAACTGTGTCAGTCCACTACGGTCTAAGAATACCGGATTTGCAGCAGTAGTCTATCTGCTTTAACGGGAGAAATGACTCGGTGAATGCAGGAAGGATCTTGAACAAAACCAAATCCACTTTCTCCTTCAATGATCAGTTGATTGTCTTGCCCGTAATAATTAAGTACCGCCTTGTCCGACTGGCGACCCGCAGAAAAAGTCATGTAAAGTGGCTTTTTCTGATGAGAACCTTTGAACATAACGTGAGCGCCAGAATCAGCCTTCACATCCGTGATATAAAAATAGGCGGTCATAAAGTTGTACCCAGCGATATCATAGTGAAAATTTGTGGGTGGATAACTCTGTCTAATTTCCGGCTCGGACAGATCTGAAACTAAACTCCAAGTCAGATGCTGGGTAATTTGATTGGGCCAATACCCCAGATAGTTCTTAACGATTTGCAACAGCAGAGGATCTTGGGTAATTTTTTGAATGGCTTCGCAATCCATTGCATCACGCACCAAGGCACGCAGCACTGGATGCTTACCTCGCCTTCGACCCTTTCTAATTACCTCTTCGATGAAAAACTCGTCGTCAGACTCAGGTTCAATACAAGGTGTTTGAATTGCATATTGATAGATTTCTTTTACCATTGACGGCGATAAATAAAGACCAAATCCTACTCCTTCATGACGGAGTTGTTGGACACATTTATCTAGGGAAACACCGTCAAACATTGAATCAGAAGCAATCTTCAGGCGTTTTTTATAGAAGTCGGGATTTAGGCGCTGTCGCCTAGCTTGGAGAAGACTATATATTCTCCGACAGATGAGGAAACGACCAAACCGCTGCGTGAAGTCTCCTTGGATTAACCGCTTGATCGGGTTCGAGGCTGAACTTAAGCGTCCCTTTGAACGTTCTAATGTGGCACTTTTCATGACAATTCTCAAGACACTTGGCTACATCTACTACTCTCATCATTACTTTTGGAGATCAGGAGTGTCACACTCAGTTTGAGATCAGTAATTTACGCCGCGCAACTGATCTGTTATTTCTTTTAGAGAGAATTGTACAGCCGATATCCAAGAGGGTGGCGGAATAGATTTGACGGTTCAATCGAAGCTAAAACAAGCCAAGAACTCAAGTTCTTGGCTTATAGCTAAAGTCCATTAAAATGGACTAATACCAAATCCGGGTTAGCTATCCCTGTTATAACCTAGTCCGCGCAGGCGGCTTACCCTTCGGGAAGGCTTCGCATACATTAGTGTAGCAGCGATTTCAATCGCCTCTTTGTTTGTGTAGCTGTCTGTCACTCAGTATTCATTAATTTTTAACCCGATTAGGATTAAAATTGAACCAGGTCTGATCTAAACAGAATACTTTTGTGAAAACGATGAAACTTGCGCTTCTAACTCATCGCACGCTTCACGTACCAACCGCAACCCTTCTTCCTTTTCTAGTTTAGCCCCTGCGGGCACAAATTCTTGCAGAATTTCCGCCTCTGTCGTTTGATATTCACCCCAATCTGATTTCAACTTTTCTAGGTAATTAATCCCTTCACTGCCATCTTCAATCGCAAACTCTAAAATAGAATCCAGATAAGCCGTAACCTTAGAACTCTTCACTCCTTCCGTTACGGCAGCAAATAATAATTCACCATTGAGATAGTCAAAATCTGGTACAACTAGCCAATCACCCCGTAACTCAAAAGTATGCACGCCTTGAGCAGGTCTAACGGTTATTCCTTCCTGTCTGACTCGCCGAGCGGCATTGTAAACTAATCTCATAATCGTGAAAATTACGTCCGGATAATTACTATCAATTCCCCGTAATTCTACTGTTCCTAATGCATTGAGTCGCACCGGATTCCAACCGGATTTCAGTAAATTTCCGCCGCCTTCAGTAAACAACTTCCGCTCAACTCCCGCCTGATCCATCGCGGTTAACCATGCATAATAGCGTTCAAATTGCAACTCCACTAACTGTTCCACAGAATCGGCATAGGGCATTAAACCGCCAACAGATTGTAAGTGAGTATACACGCCTTCCCAGCCAAATCGGTCACTTCCCCGATAGCGGACAATATGATAGGCTAGTCCCGTGGCTTCTCCTTCATAAAAGGGACAGGCACGTCCCAAGGCGATGAGGGCAGAATCTAATGCTGTGGCTAAATTGTAAATATTAATGAGTTCTTCGCGTTCGGCGGCGCTGCTGTTGTAAGAAACACCAACGCGGGAATCAATTACTCCTGGTGGTACTTCTAAATGGATATGAGTACCCGTACATTTACCCGCATTCAAAAATCGGTCATAGCCAACGGTGCGAACTTGGACATGATAGCTTAATTTATCCCGAATAACGGGAATTAAATGTAAGGGATAGCTGGATAGGGGATAAAGCCGCAAATCCATCTTTTTCGCCACCTGTAATCCGAGTTGTAAGTTTTTTAGATAGGCTTTTGCTAATTCGGTGGGAGTATGTGCGGGAGGGGTATTAATTTCGATCATTCCCTTCACCCATTCCGGCATAAAGTAATTGGGATTTAAACCAATGGCTTCGGCTTCTTGGCGACAATTTTGTAAGAATTCATCGGCACGATTGGAAAATTTGCCCCTTTCTTCTACGAGGAAAAATTCTTGTTCTAAACCGATGCGACGTTTACCTAGTTTCATAGTGTTAACGGTTGTTTGGTATTATAGCGGTTTCCAGTCAGATCCCCGACTTCTCTAAGAAGTCGAGGATATTGGGTATCGGTACATTATGTTATCATCAATGGCGAAACGATATATCCTAAACCCGCCCCTACTTTCCTCACCATTAAACCTCCACCACGGCTTGCTGATACACCTGTTGTGTTACTTTAACTAACCGTTGCATGGCGGTTTCTAATTCGCGATCGCTGGCGGTTAAACTAATCCGAATACACTGATGCTGGTGTTCCCAGGTGTCCCGTAATCCGGGGAAGAAGGTGTTTCCAGGAACGGCGATTACTCCCACCTGCTTTAAGTGTTGATAAAAGTCCCAATCCGTTATCGGTAAATCCTTGAACCACAACCAGGCAAAAATAGCGCCTTCACCGCGATGTAAAAACCACGGTAAATCTTGGGGCATAAATTGGTTTAGCGCTGTTTCTAATACGGTAAACTTGTGCTGATAATAGGGACGAATCACATTAACAGAAATCTCAGCCAATGCGCCAGAATTAATCGCCTGTGCAGCAATGGCTTGTCCGTAGCGGGAGGAATGGATACAGAGATTCGTCTGGAACGATTGCAAAATCTCAATCATATCCGGATCACCAATAGCAACGCCTATCCGTTCTCCGGGTAGTCCGGCTTTGGATAAACTCAGACAATGGATGATATTATCACCAAAAATTGGCGTCATTTCGGTAAAGTTTAATGCCGGAAATGGCGGTGCATAGGCGGAGTCAATGAATACTGGGACATGATTAGGTGCGGCGAGTTCGGCAATTTTTCGCACTTCATTATCGGTGAGAACATTTCCTGTAGGATTACAGGGGCGCGAAAATATGACACAGCCTGTATCTTGGGTAATTTTCAATTGACTGAAGTCGGGACGGTATTTGTAGCGATGCGCCGCTTCGTCAATCTCTAGGCTGGGTTTGTAGGCGATTAGGGCTTCTGGGGTTAAGCTGACGCCACCATACCCGGTATAATCGGGACTCAGAGGGAGAACGATTTGTTTTAACTCACCCGCTTGGGTATAGCCGCCAAAGGCATTTGCGCCGTAGAAGTAAATGGATTGAGAACCGGGAGTAATTAAGATATTCCGTTCAGTTAGTCTCAAGCCATAACGCTGATTAAAATCTTTTGCGATCGCGTCAATTAAGGGCTGGTATCCTTGAGATGACCCATAACGGCAAACTACCTCTCCGTAGTCAGGACTTGCCAAGAGTTGGGCGGTACAGTCTCGCCACAGTTGTTCCACCTCTGGCAAAATTACCGGATTTCCTGCACTAAGGTTAATGAACTCCTGTCCCTGACCTAATCGTAACGTTTCAATAATATCCTTCATAATAGCCCGGACGCCCGTCAGGTTGGACATCTGAGTACCGAATTGAGTGAGAGACGGTTCCATCATGCGCGATCGCTCTTATCACAGAGATTAACTTACTTTGCCGCGAATTGAGTCAAATTTGCTGATTCGCTGGGGACTGTACTTATTTAACCGCAAATTTCCCCACCCGACTCCCCCAATTCTCTCTGCTTTTCTCAACTGGAGAGCGTACTATAGGTAAGGTAAACGCATAGACTGGGAGAACAACCACGGCTTACACACGCCCCCTAGCTCGACTGATCGAGCAACTACAACGCTTACCTGGAGTGGGTCCCAAAACCGCTCAACGATTGGCATTACATATTATTAAACGCTCAGAGGATGAAGTCAAAGCCCTGGCGCAGGCGTTAATTGAGGCGAAAAAGCAGGTTGGCTTGTGTCAGGTTTGCTTTCACCTGTCGGCTGAATCGGTTTGTGATATCTGTCGTAACCCGAATCGGGATAAAACAACGCTTTGTGTGGTGGCGGATTCCCGTGATGTGATTGCGTTGGAGAAAACACGGGAGTATCGGGGGAATTATCATGTTCTCGGTGGTGTGATTTCTCCCATGGATGGAATTGGACCCGAACAATTGCATGTTGAACAACTGGTGCGCCGCGTTAGCCAGCATAAGATTCAAGAGGTAATTTTAGCGATTAGTCCGAGTGTGGAAGGGGAGACGACGACGCTGTATGTTGGTCAACTATTGAAACCATTTACGAAGGTGACTCGGATTGCTTTTGGGTTACCCATGGGCGGGGATTTGGAATATGCGGATGAGGTGACATTAGCACGGGCGTTGGAAGGGCGGCGAGAGTTGGATTAATTGGTGAGGGAACAGGGAACAGGGAACAGGGAACAGGGAATGGGGAATGGGGAACAGGGAACAGGAAATTCATAATTCATGTTCGTCTAATGCCAATTCTCTATGAAGCTAGATTAGGGCACGATGGTATCGTGCCCCTACCACAATCGACGGGATAATTGATTGGGTAGGGGCACGGCATTGCCGTGTCCTATGTATAGCGAAACTCCTTTCATTCTGCCATTTGTATTCCAAAATCATTCATCGAGTCATTTCGATATAAATATGCTCTAAGCGTACAGGTTGGCGCGTGATTGAATCTAGGGAAATGCCTTCAAATTTATCAATTATTTCTTTTAAATCCAACGCTTCGGGTAACCAAAAAGCTAAATCATTCCCGTAGCGCCGATGGGTGAAACCGAGTTCTGTCGCCCGCGCGATCGCACGTTCTTCTTCTTGTGTTTGGATGATCACAATTTCTTGGGCGGGAATCCGTTGGCGCAGGCGGTCTAAACTTCCCTCGGCGATAATTTGTCCCCCTTTGAGAATGCCAATCCGCTGACACAGGCGTTCGGCTTCATCGAGTAAGTGAGTGGTTAATAAAATTGTTAATCCTTGACGTTGAAGACGGCGAATTAAATCCCAAATTTCATATCGGGCTTCGATATCTAAACCGGTTGTGGGTTCGTCTAAAATGACCAGTTTCGGCTGATGAACTAGGGCGACGGCTATATTTAAGCGTCGCTGCATTCCCCCACTTAAGGTTTCAACGGGACACCTACCGCGATCTAACAGGTTAACGGCGTCTAAACAGGTGTGGACGTGTTGTTGTCGTTGTCGCTTGCTTAAGCCATAGATGCGGGCGAAAAAATGCAGGTTTTCGGCACAGGTTAAAGTTTTATAGAGTAAGTTTTCCTGGGGGGCTATTCCGATTAGGGTTTTGGTGGCGTCGGAGACGGGTTGGTGATTAATTGTGATTGTGCCACTGTCGGCTTTGAGTAAGTTACAGATAGTATTAATTGTGGTTGTTTTTCCGGCACCATTGGGTCCAAGTAATCCGTAAATTTCTCCGGGGGGAATATGTAGGGTGAGATTTTGCAGAACCTGGCGATCGCCGTAGGATTTACAGAGGTTTTCAATATGCAGCACAATGACTAATACATAAAATAGGACAATTTTATGAGTTTCTGACACGGACTAATTGAAAGTTCAAAAATCCCAAATGGGAGGTTGCCAAAATTGTCAAAGGCTAAAGCCCTTACTACAAACCTACTCCCCTCTACCCTGGTGGGAGAGGGGCTGGGGGTGAGCTCACAAGGGTAGGTTTTTTAAGATTGGGGTGAAGGTGAGACAAGGAAGGAAAGTAGACCAGTAGACAAGGAAGCTTTTTCACGAAAAACAGGGCGTTTCGGCTTTTTACAGTTAGCTTGACAGAACAAAATTCTGTACGGTTTTCCTCCCTTGTCTTCTTGTCACCTTGTCCCCCTTGTCTTGTCCCAACCATAAAATAAAAAACCTACACCTGTAAGCTGGGGGTGAGGGGGTTTTAGGCTTAAGTTGACACGGGCGCACGTCGGTGCGCCCCTACGAAGATTTATCTGATATCATAGCCTTCGCTCAACTCTCAGCATCCGCTGATAAGATAACCATCCGGCTACTACCATAATTAAGGCAAATACCGCCAAAAACCAAAAATGTTCCCGAATATCGGCTAATCCCGCGCCATTTGCCCAAACCGCCAGCAGCGCTTCGTTGATATGGTAAATCGGGTTAAATTGGGCGATGTCTAGCAAGGTGTCGGGGAACAGGGATGTGGGTAAAAATGCGCCTCCTAAAATTAACAGAGGTACGCCAAACGCCGCAACCAAAGCATTTACATCCTCCGTGCGACGGGCAAACTGGGTACCGAGGATGAATCCCACTCCCACATACGCCATGATACTCTGTAGAATAATCAAGATGCCTAAAACTAGAGACCCCTGAAACTTAGCACCCCAACATGCTGCGATCGCATAAACCAAAACCGCTTGAACCCCAGCAATGGCGCTATGGGCGCAAAAAATACCTAGAAAATAGGATATGCCACTTAAGGGTGAGATGAACAGACGTTTAAGGGTTTGCTGTTCTCGTTCCCCTACCACTGTGGCTACCGTACCCCCCAGACAGCTAAAAAATAAAGCAGCACCTGCCAATGTCGAGGGGGCGGCATTTTCAAAGGCTTGCGCCATCGACAATTGGGCGCGTTCTGCCAAAATATAACCGTTGAGTAATAATACCGAAATGGGGAAAATTCCCCAAAAGACCAAACTGCGGCGTCTTCGCCCCAGTTCGATTAAAATGCGCTGGGCGACAGCTACGGTTTCATGCCAATAGTTCATTTAAATTTTCTGTAGGGGCGGGTTTCATTATTATTGTTTCTTGTCTTACCTAGATGCAACTCGCGCCCGCCCCATTCCCTGTTCCCTGTTCCCTGTTCCCTAAACAATGACCAATGACAAATTAAACAGATTCTACCTTTCCCGACGCACCGCCCTGAAACTGATTGGCGTGGCTGGGGTAGGGGGTGTAATCGGATATTCTCGCTGGGCGAAACCTCAACCCACGATTATTCAACCAGATACCCTAAATTTGCCCCGAACCCTGACTCAGCCTAAATCGGTGGTGGTTGTGGGTGCGGGATTAGCGGGACTTAGTTGTGCCTATGAGTTGAGTCAACGCGGCTTTGATGTCACACTATTAGAACGATCGCCTCAACTCGGCGGTAAGATTGCCAGTTGGCAAATTCAGGTGGGCGATCACTCTCTGCGGATGGAACATGGGTTCCATGGCTTTTTCCCGCATTATTATAATTTGAATCGGTTGGTGGCTGAGTTGGAGATTCAGGATCACTTCCGTTCCCTGGAATTTTACTCGGTGGTTTTCCGGGATAATCAGTATCAGCCGGAAGTCTTTCGCCCTAGTCGTTCTGCCTTTCCCTGGAATGTGGTAGATTTAGCGATCGCGTCTTCAAATCGCTGGCGTTGGGGGATTAATCTGACCAAGCTGAAACATTGGCAGGTGTTTCGGGAAATTGGCGGTTTCCAAATTCCCGATAGTTTCCAGCGTTTGGATCAGTTATCGGTTGCCGATTGGGTAAAAGGTGAGTTTCCCCAAGGACTTTATGATCTGTATTTTTTACCCTTTGCTAAATCCAGTCTGAATGCGCCGGATGTGTTGAGTGTGGGCGAATTAATGCAGTTTTTCCACTTTTATTTTTTTGGTAATCCGGAGGGATTGGCGTTTAATGGGACGCGCCAGGATATGGGTAGGAGTTTGGTGGAACCGATTGCCAAAGCGATTCAAAATCGGCAGGGAAAGATTGTTACGGAAGCGACGGTGAGTCAGATTCAGTGGCAAAATGGGCAGATTCATTCGATTAGTTATCAACAGGGAAATACTCAACCCTCGGTGCCGTTTTGGGTGAAGCGGAATCACAGGATGGACACTGATGAATCTGATCAGACTGTGGATTATTACGGGGCTGGGGATGCGATGTTTGCCCTGTTTCCAGAGGAGAATCAAGCGATTTCTCTAACTTGTACCCATCAAGGCTGTACGGTACAACGCCAAGCAGATGGTCAGTTTCTTTGTCCTTGTCATGGGGCGGTTTATAATTCCCAAGGGCAGGTGATAGCCGGACCCGCGAAACGGGATTTACCTCGGTTTAACCTGATGCAACGCCAGGAGGATGAAGTGCAACTGGTGGGAATTTCCAGTCCAGATTCGCCCCAGGTAGCCACAGAAACGATTCAAGCCGATTATTATGTCTTTGCTACTGATGTTCCCGGTGTCCAACATTTGTTTAAATTGGCAGAAGGGGAGGTGAATTCCCAAGTATTAACTCAGGTGGAACAATTAGCCGTGGCTGATCCTTTTGCGGTTGCCCGATTTTGGTTTGATCGGGATTTTGCTTGGCAACATAGTAATTTTACCTCCCTATCTGGCTATCGTCTCACTGATAGTATTACTTTGTATCATCGCATCCAAGATGATTATATTCAGTGGCATGAAAAGACGGGGGGAAGTGTGGTAGAGTTACACGCTTACTGTTATAAAGAAGACGAGTTTCCCAATCAGCAGGTTTTGTTAACCACGTTTGCACAGGAACTCTATGAAATTGTCCCAGAATTACAAACGGCGACGATGTTACACCGAGAGTTAGTGAATCAGAAAAACTTCTCCGGTTATCCGCCAGGGAGTTATCAGGAACGCCCCGAAACCGATTCAGGTGTAGCGAATCTATTTTTTGCTGGAGACTGGGTAAAAATGCCCTTTCCCTGTGGGTTAATGGAACGGGCGGTGAGTAGTGGATTCCTGGCGGCTAATGAGATTATACACCGGGAAGGATTGCAACAGCGATCGCTGTTATCGGTGAATCCAGAAGGGATTTTTTCGATATGATTTGTTATTCGTCATTCGTCATTTGTCATTTGTCATTTGTCATTTGTCATTTGTCATTTGTCATTTGTCATTCGTCATTCGTCATTTGTCATTCGTCATT
>NZ_JAVJQN010000156.1:0-13476 GCF_040218245.1 Coleofasciculus sp. E1-EBD-02
CAAGACAAGGAAGACAGGTAGACCAGTAGACAAGGAAGAGTGAGAACGAAAAATAGGGCGTTTCGGCTTTTAGAAGTTAGTTTGACCGAACCGAATTCTGTACGGTTTTCCCCCCTTGTCTTCTTTCCTTCCTTGTCCTCCTTGTCTTGTCCCAACCCTAAAATAAAAAACCTACACCTGTCAGCTCCCCCTACCCCCCCTGCTTTCTCTGCTTCCCCTGCTTCCCCTGCTCCCCCTACTCCCCCTGCTTTCTCTGCTTCCCCTGCTCCCTACCCTCCCACAACACTTATTCAGCAACCCCAAATTAGGTGTACCACGCCACTACGGAACCGGACAATCCCCGAGCGTCTCAACAGGCAATTGTGGTATCAAAATTGTGCCATTATTTGCCGTTGTATCGGCTTTGAATGTACTGTCAAGATCGATGTAATTTAGAGAGAAACCATTCTCGCTGGTATTATTACTCAAATCTAAACAGATAGTCGATTCCGGCTCAAGATTTGTCAGTGATCCAGTTTGCACTACAAAACCATTGGCATTGTCAAGAACACCTGGGTTTCCTGTAAATGTATTAAATCGGACACCCGCGAAAAGTTCCGACTGATCTTCTGCTAATATCAACGCACCAAAACGAGCGTTATCCATTACTATATTTCTTTCCAGTAGTAACTGGAGAGTTGAGTTATTGAGTGCGTCTGTAAAAATGCCATCGGGTTGGGGAAAATTTAGGTCAACACCCTGAAAGCCATTACCGTTAACTAGATTTTCAGTGATTTCTAGTCTCAATGTGGCAGCTTCTTGAATGCTAACACCAATACCATGATGACCATTATTCAAAATCTCATTGTTGTCAATCGTGACGTCTAAATCTGACTCCCCGATCATAAAACCCGCAATCCCTAACGTTTCATTCTCAGAAATCTGGTTATTTTGGATAATGACTTCTCCTTCAGCATCAGCCATAGAGTCTACAGTTATTCCCCGCCCCTGATTTCTCGCGACGGTATTTTCCTCAATCATTACCATTCCACTGGAATTATCCAAGAATGCGAAGATAATCCCATCCCTTTGATTATTTAAAATAGTATTATTGGCAATAGTGAATGCCCCTTGAGAATTATCCCGCATAAATAGGACAATTCCATTAAACTGATTATCCGACAGCGTATTATCTAAAACTGTAACCGTTTCAGCGGAATCTGCAAATAATCCCATGATAATCCCGTCTTCTTGATTACCCCTAAGATTATTGTTAGTAATCGTGACTATTCCCTCAGAATTATCTATTAGCGCCATAGAAATTCCACCAAATTGGTTGTCTGAAATTTCATTGTTGATAATTGTGACGCTTGAATTAGAATTGCTGAATAGCTCAGATAAAAGTCCGGCACTGCCATTGTTTTGACTTGTATTATCCTTAATATTAAAGTTAACATTGACAGCATTAGCCAATCTGAAACCAATGCCGTTAAGGAGATTATTCGCCAGGACATTTTCCGAAACCGTTACTGTACTGTCCTCAGTATTAAACAGAACAATACCCATCCCATCGCCTGTCGTATTGACAATCTGATTCCTGACCAGGTTTAAGTCAACCGAACCCGCCGTATTGCCAATAAAAAATCCGCTATTACCCAAACCACCTGTCGTATCAATACTATTATCAGTAACGGTGACAGTTCCTGTCGTCTCCAGTAGCACTATACCAGCTTGAGTTGAATTCGCGATCGCGTTATCCCGAATTGTTACCGTATCAATCTCCCTCCCCTCAATCGCAAAAGTACCCGCATCAGGGATATAAAACCCAGATAGGGTGGTTCTATTACCCAGAGTTACCGAAGCCGCCGCGCCTGGAGTAATCGTGGGGAGTATTCCTGCACCTGATAGCGGTAATTGCACTATTCCTCGTTCTACAGTATCCAGTTTCTGAATTGGACCGGTGGATAACACCTGCACTTGATCAGGAATGGTAAACGGCGGAATCCCTGGATTGGTTCCAGGTTGTACATAAACAACATCATTACCATCAGATACCGTTTGATCTAACCCATTCTCAACGATACCAAAGGGATTTTCAAACGTACCCTCTCCCCCCATTTCGCCCAAAACAACATGCTGAAATACATAAGGTTCCCCTGTTTCCGGATTTGTCGCTGGTACGTCTTGGAAATCATCTTGATGATCAATCACAATTGCATTCGTTCGCTGCACCGATTCAGCTAATCGTGCCAAACCTTGATCATCATCATCCGTTAACCCTTGGGGACGATTTCCGGGAAATGTCGCACCCACGGTAAACACTAAATTCGTGCCAAATAAATCATCATTTTGTAACGACAACCCCAGATTAAAATTATCAGAAGGACGTGCTTCCAATCTCACTCGCCATCCCCATATCTCTGAACTCCCTTCCGCATCATACCAATACAATCCCCCATAGCCGCGCAGATCCCCATCTATACCAATTCGAGCAAGTTTTGCGCCAACTTCTGCATCCCAACCTCCCATGGCGGCTTCTTTGTTTTGCCCCTGTTCTAAAATCAAGAAATTGCGGCGAAAGAAAATATCTCGAACTCCAGCATCACCAACTCCTTGGCGTGTATCGCCAATGGGTAAATAAGCATTCACCCGAAAATCCCAAACAGTTCCTAAACTTTCTATGCCTAACCCCAATTGATTAAAGGTATTGTGACCTGTATGGCGGTTATCATAACTCATATAACCGCCCCAAATTCGATGGGAACTGGCACTATAGGTACGATATCCCAGGATCAGATTACCCCCCAAATTTGCATCATCGTTATCCAGGAAGAGTCGCCCTTCCAAAAACGTCAGATTTTTACCTGGAGTTTGCAAAAGGGGAACAAATCCCTCTAGGCGGGTAAAGCCATCAAATCCACCACCAGAACTCGTATGTCCAATTCCTAAACGGGGTTGGATTCTTAAGCTATCAGACGTTTCGGATGCCGCCTCTGTCTGCGCTAGCATTGGTGGGCTAGAGATAGAGAGGAGGAGTAGACTGATTAATCCCAGTTTTGTGTTTTTCATTAGTCTAAAGGCAGAATTGAGGAGAGATGTTCCGGTGGAACCTTTCTCAATTCTGGTGAATGTCTGTAAGAACAAGGGACAAGGAAGAGAAGATTTAAAACTATTTTATACGGTTATCTTATCATTTATCTACTCTGCCACTATTTCATATAGGGACTTTGAACACCAATACAGACTTTGTAGATGCCAGTGATGACTGGGAAATTTCTCATAAGGAGCTTCCCATTTTAGATTTTATATTTATCCATTTGTGACCTATGTCACTACCTAACCTGATCACAGATCACGATTTGCTGTTTAGAAAAATCACAAACTATCTTTTAGGACGATCACAAAATTGATCTAGAAAATCATTCATAATGATGACAACAAAAATGAACATTTAATATTTGTGAAGTCAATGAACGTTACTCTGCCTCAGACACATATCGAAGATTTAGTGACTAAGGTTTTAATGAATCGCTGTATTACCCCCTCCGATCAGCAATTTTTAAAATGTGCTTTACTGTATAAAGATAGCTTAAAGGAACATGAACGAATTCTGATTGAACGAGTTTTTTATGGGATACGACATGGATTGCTGGAAATCCTTGAATCTACATCGGTTTAGTGATTGTTCGAGATAGATAAATTCCAGAAAGTTGGGCTAGGCGTGTTCCCACCTATAAAACCTTGTCCTCGAACGCAGTGAAGGAGCCGGAAGCGTAATCCGTAAAATTGCTACAAAGGAAGCCTACACCGATCCTAAGGGTAAGGTGTAGGAAGATGTCATACCAAGTTGCAGTCTAAGGTAGAATCTGTCATGCTGAGCAAAACGCAGTGAAACCCTTCACTTCGTTCGAGGGCAGGCTCCGTGACGCGAAGCATCTGTCCAGATTCTAAAGCTCGTTCCTCGCTATAGCTTCGCTTCACACTTCGCTCAGAATGACATGATAGAACGCAACTTGGTATCACGAGTGTATTCTACCATTGGGCATGATAGTTCCGGCTAAGGAGGCGTCACTTAAGTCCGCTCCCATTAAATTCGCGCCAATTAAGTTAGCCCCATTCAGATTGGCATGACTCAAGTTAGCATCTGTTAAATAAGCCAAAAGCAAACCTGCTCGCTGGAGATTCGACTCAGCTAAGTTAGCATGTTCTAAGTTCGCCTCTAGCAAATTAGCCCCTGACAAATTAGCTTTATATAAATTGGCTTGGTTCAGGTTGGCTTTGCTGAGTTGGGCGCTCTGCAAATTGGCGTTTTTGAGGAGCAATCCACTGAGATTGGCGAGACTGAGATTCGCATTTTGCAAGTGAGCGCCAGTCAGATTAGCCCCCGTAAGATTCGCGTGACTCAGATTCGCACAACTCAAGTTAGCCCTTGACAAATTAGCATGACTCAGATCAGCGCCCTTGAGATCCGCATCACTCAAATCAGCCCCGGTTAAATTAGCATCTCGCAAATCTGCCCGATGTAAATAGGCTCGAATAAAGCAAGCGCCTCTCAGGTTTGCTCCCCTTAAATCTGCTTGGCTAAGAATGGCTCGATTTAAGATGACTCCCTGCAAGTCTGCGGCTTGGAGACTCGCGCGACTTAAGCTGGCTCCCGTACAGTTTGCCTTTGCCAGTTTTGCTCGTTTCATTTTGGCATCGATCAGACTTGTGCCAATTAAGGTAGCATGTCGTAGATCCGCATCGAGTAGAGTAGCGCCCGTGAGAATCGCACCACTCAAATCTGCTTCCCTGAGAATTGCAGCCGTCAGATCGGCTTGGGAAAGCGTGGCTTCAATCAATAGTGCATTCTTGAGATCAGCCTTACTTAAATCTGCATCTTTAAGCTGAGCGCCAATCAGTTTAGCTTTGGCTAAATTAGCTTGCTGCAAATGGGCAGCACTCAAATTAATGCGACTCAGGTTTGCTTCAGTTAAATCGGCTCTGATCAAATTAACTCCGGGGAAATTGCGTTCTCCAGTTTCGTGCAAGTTCAGAAGTTTTGCTTTAGTTAAACATTGACTTAATTTCATAAAAACGCTTAAGTTTATGGATTTTTGTTAGCTACAGGCTATCCATATTAGGGTTAGCAAAATGTTTTGAATTGGAATTTACATTCTCCATGAATGAAATCGCAAATAAATTCCAATAAGGATAAGATTGCCCTAAAAAATGGGCATCGTCAAAACGAGTAAACTTGTTTTCTCTAGGGTCGGTTTTAATGTAAATTAAATCCATATCCCTATAAAAACATTAGATACTGAGTGCCATGATTCCTGAACAAGTTCGATAGACTAATCATTATTAATGATTATCTTCGTCTTGCAATCAATGAACATAAATAAGCTTGTGGCAACTCTGTTGGTATCACCTCCAAAACTTGGCATAATCAAAGCCAAAACAATAGGTGGAATTTATCGCCATTCACGGTTTTAGTTCCCACCAATTCCTGAGTTTAGGGCGGTATAAATAAGTAATCAGCGAATAGCTTATTTATACCCTGTCCTTTGTGAAAACTGGAGTTTTTTCTAAGGGGAAAACTACGGTCTTCACGGTAAAGGTGGTTGAAGCGATATAAAGCTAATCAATATCCCGATCCTGAATCAGGAGATAACTGCTCACCGATATTGGTTATTCCAACCGCTACAAAAAGTCTTTTCCTGACGATAAATTTTCATGCCAACCAGGTCTGGGCATTAAGCTAGAAAAATCGCTGCTCGTTAATGCCCTAGTGAATTTTACTACTGCGCCCAAGTCTTGAGAAGGCGTCATACCGTTGGAGTTGAATTGCGTTAGTTTGTTGTTGTAACCGATCGCCCAATTGTCAGTCGCGATAAAGGGGCTTCCTTAAATAGCCATCGGTCTCCCGATTAGAGATCCCCTCAGACTATACGTCGCCGACAGGCTGACTTCGATTGGCTCAAAGGATGGCAAGAAGCCACATTGATACAACTCATGTTTTAAAGATAATCCCTGGGTGTCAGATCCGGCAAGGTATGATTCATGGCAAAATGGGGCGAAGATGCCCATTCCGCTCAAAAGTCATCCCCAAGACGTTCTCATTGCTGTTATTGGGAGTTGAAAGAACAATTTTTGATTCACGAGTATGGTAGACTCTTGTGATACAGGTTTTACAAACAAGCAACGTTCACCTCTATATGATTCCCTAGGGGCAAACGTTCCGGATGTCTACCCCACACCATACCGATGATAACCACTGCCTCATCCGACCCAAAGCTCTTTGGCTATTGGGCTTATCTAGCTATTGAAAAACATTTCCAGAGAACCGTTCAGTATGAAACTGATGTTCTCAAGGATAAAGATCCCGAAGCGCTACACCAAATGCGCGTAGGGATGCGACGGCTACGGACAGTGGTGAGCGGTTTTGCCCCAGCCCTGGTATTACCCAAAGCTGCTCGTGAGAAAAAGATTGCTAAAGTGGCGCGACGGCTGGGACAACTGCGGGATTTGGACATCATGCAAGATGCGCTGCAAAATCAGTATCTGCCTACTTTGCCCAACTCTGAACAAAAAATAGGCAAAAAAGTATTAGCAACGTTAGAAAAGCGGCGTCACCAGGTCTTAGTTCAAGTTCAGAAAACTCTCAACGGCAAACCCTATCAGGAAATGAAACTGGCATTTCAAGATTGGTTGCAGACGCCGAATTACGGAACTTTTGCCGAATTTCCAATTGATCAGATTTTGCCGGATTTACTGTTACCGTTTATGAGTCAGTTTTTCCTCCACCCCGCGTGGCTTATGGGTGTACACCTTTCAGACGGACAGAAGCAGGTGGCTCAGGATCTGAGTTTAGAGGATGTGGTTGAACTATTCAGTGTTCAGGGTTCAGTGTTGCACAGTTTGCGGAAACAAGCCAAACGAGTGCGTTATCAGATGGAATTATTTACTGACTTTTATGACACGCCTTATCAGGATTATGTGAAAGAGATTAAATCGATTCAGCGTATTTTGGGACAGATTCAAGACAGTTTCGTCTTGGCAGAATTTCTGTCGGATTGTCTGAACTCAGAAATTAAGAAGAAACTCCCAACGCTGGTAGAGCAGTTGAGTGGCGATCGTTATCAATTATGGCAGGAATGGCGATCGCTCCAGGAACGATATCTCCTTCCCCAAACCCGCAAGGACTTGCGTCTAATTGTTGTACACCCAGTAGAGAGCGGGACTCACACCTCATCGGTTAATATCCAAGACGCACAACATGCCAATTTGAGTACTTAACATTAAATATTGAGATGATTTAATCTGTTGATTACCGAGCCTTTACCTTGATTGCTTACAGTAGAGCTGCCCTGCTATACCAGCTTGTAAAAATCTGGCTGGAGAGAGTTGCAGCCCATGATTCCAACTTCCAGAGCCGTTTTGGACGTAAACCCGACTCAATCTCTTGGTCAAGCCGAACTTCAAGATTCACGTCGATTGCATTTTTATGCTAAAGGCGACAAAATTCCCATAATTTCTCAAGGAGTTTGGCAGGTTTGCCAAGGTTTAGTTCAGCTCAGTACGCTTTGCCAGAATGGGGAAGAAGTGTGGCTAGGTTGGGCAGAACCTTCAATGTTTTTTGGTCGTTGGTTTTCTCTGCTGAGTGCTTACCAAGCGACGGCATTGTCTGACGTACATCTGATTTGGTTTTCTATAGAGGAGATCAATGCTTCACCGCGATTGGCTCAGATGATATTACCGCAAATCGTCCACCGGATACGCCAAACTGAAGCACTCCTCGCGATCGCGGGTCAGCGTCGAGTTGAAGATCGTTTACAACACTTGTTGCGGTTGATGCAACAGGAAATGGGTGAATCTGTACCCGACGGGACTCGTTTGAAGATGCGCCTGACGCACCAAAACCTTGCCAATGCGATCGGTACGACTCGTGTCACCGTCACCCGACTCCTGAACAAGTTAAAAAATCAGGGCAAGATTAGCTTTGACAGCGATCGCCACATTATTATTAAACCAGATAGCTTTAAAAATGTTGCTGAGTGGTAAGACTTTAGTTTTGAGTTGAATTAGGTTTGGAGTAGGGGCTTGGTTACCAAGCCCCTACTTGGTCATTTGGTCACTGGGTCACTGGGTCACCAAGCCTCTAGGTTGGAACTCCGGGAAATTTAGCCATTCCATGACAAAAAATAACCCACCTAATGTCATGGATGTAGCGATAGTTTATAGTATGTGTAACCCAAGTAAAATCACACGTTAAATTTTTCAGGAGTAAGTCCCTGTCTTTGGAGACGATTTCAATTCCACCAGCTACAGGTAAACAACCAGTGGGACTGGTTGTACTTTTACATGGCTGGGGGGCTAATGCTAAAGATTTGCAACCTCTAGTGCCAGAATTGGCTCTATCTAACTACCATGTCTTGCTACCTAATGCACCCTTTGCTCACCCACAGGTGGCTGGAGGCTATATGTGGTATGACTTGGAACGAGAAGACTATCAAGGCTTGGCACAAAGTCAGCGTCTATTGACAGACTGGCTAAAGTCTTTGGAAAGTCTCACCGATATTCCTCTTGCCTCTACGATTATGATGGGCTTTTCTCAAGGGGGAGCCATGGCTCTAGATGTTGGGTTACATTTACCCTTGGCGGGTTTAGTGTCAATGAGTGGTTATTGGCATCGCACGCCTCAAGAGATTGAACCTCCCTTGCCCCCGGTTTTAATCGTTCATGGTAGACAAGATAATGTTGTTCCTTTGAGAGTAGCTCATCGATTGCGGGATTATTTACTAGCGCTAGGTGCGCCGATGCAGTACAAAGAGGTGGATATGGGGCATGAGATTGCACCTGAAGTGGTGGAAATTGTGCGGGATTTTATTCTGGTTAATACATGAAATAGGAAACAGGGGGAGTTGGGGGAGATGGGGGAGATGAGGAAGATGGGGAAGATGGGGGAGATGAGGGAGATGAGGGAGATGAGGGAGATGGGGGAGATGGGGAAGATTGGGGAGATGGGGGAGATTGGGGAGATTGGGGAGATTGGGGAGTTAACTCAACATTTAGTCAGGGCGGGTTTTGTACTAAAGTTACTATCAATCGCCGACAGAAAGTCCCTAAACCCGCCCCTACAAACCGGGTTTTGTACTAAAGTTACTATCAATCGCGACAAGAGAGTCCCTAAACCCGCCCCTACAAACCGGGTTTTGTACTAAAGTTACTATCAATAGCCAACAGAAAGTTCCTAAACCCGCCCCTACAAAGTCGGTTGTCTTGAGCGAAGTGAAGGGACACCCAATCTCCAATTAAAACTCACGTCGGGAGAAAATCAGAATCGCGATCGCAAGCAGCAAGATCGTGTAGAGTATGGCATAAACGGCATGTTCTAAAAGCTTTACAGAGGAGGGAAGCAAGCCATAGACTGCCTCATTTTTCAAATTTAGACGGGATAAATCGGGTAAGATTAGGTAAAGACCTTGGGTTATCGTCTCAATCGTCGCATTTTCGCTGAGTTTGCCTAACTCCTGCACATCGCGACTCAAATGTCCCATTAAATAAATGCCGAAGGTTAGGAGTGTGGCGAGGATTGAGCTGGTAAACACACCAAACATCAGTGCTACAGCTACAATTAGGCTTAACTCTAAAAACTGATAAAGCTCTGAAATCAGTAGGCTAGCTAAGGGGTAATTAATGCCATTGAAACTGAGGAGAGCTAAGTAAATAGCTGTCATGGCGATAACCAAAACCGCTAGGACTCCCAGTAATCCTAAATGCTTGCCAATAATTAATTCTGCTCGTGAGATAGGTTTGGGAATTAAAACCAACACGGTGCGTTTTTCGATTTCCTTATTAATCAAACCTGTCCCAACAAATATGGCAACCAGCACTCCCAACGCACCAATCGCCGCTAGACCTAAATCCATAAATATTTTATCTTCTGTGGTGGCGGCTACTTCCCTCAGGAGTGGTAGCGAAACGACCAACAGTAGGGCAAAAAAGCCAATCACATAAAAGATGCGATCGCGAATGACTTCCTGAAACCCATTTGTCGCAATTGTCCAAATTCTACCTACAGTTTTTGTTGCCATTTATCTGATGTCCTTTGTCTTATGTCAACTCATTGGTTGCATCAATAATTTATAGAGTTGGTGATTGAGAGGTAACAATCGGTTCAGCGACGCGCCATCCTTCTACCGGATCACATTCTATCTGACTGACAAGACTAATACCGATGTCAGTTTGGCGATTGACGGATATTATCTGACAAGACTTGGTGAGTAAGTTTGGTTGAATTTGCGATCGCGGACCTTCCCAAAAGGCTTTTAGTTCTAAGTTATACCCCGACTCCCGCAGTGAAATCTCTCCAAGTTCCACTTGCCACAAATTGTCTTCTTTGATATCGGGGGAGTTAATTTCTTGCCTCACTTGAGTGGCAATCTGCTCAATCTGCTCAATCAGTTGTTCGCGTTCCCGAAGCAGAAGAATTTGTTCAACGTCTGACCAATCTTTGTTATTGAGCTGTTCTTCTAAGCGAGATGCTATCAAATCCAAAATGGTCGTCCCACGGGGTAGCCTTTGCCTCGATTCATCGGTGGATAGTCTGACCACAAAGGCACTTTTTTCAAATGTATCAGACGCAATTGTGGGATATTGAACTAACCAGTCTTGTACCAAAAAATAGAATTGAAACCAACTGCTTAGTATCAACTGACTCGTGAATAACCACACCAGCGGTTGACGTTTGTCTCTATCGGGAATTTTGGGTTTAAAATTCTCACCTAAACAAGTGGGCAATGCGGCAATTACTGCCGATATCAGGGGCCAGACCACTAAAGCGTAGGCTGGCAATTCGCCTGTAACAATGCCAAAAATATAAATGGTAACCAACGCACCTGTAATCCAGGGACTTAAGAGGATTTTACCAATGCTGATGTCTTTATTGCTAGTTGTTGCCCAATAGACACCTAAAATTAAAAACCACCAACTAAAACTCGCTAATATAATTGTAAAAATATTCGTCGCCAGAAATGACATTGCCCACGAGAATACGCTTAACCCGATCAGGGTCTGCCAAGAGAAAGCTGTGTCCGGGTTAAAGATTTCAAATATAGTTCTTAGGAGGTTATTTGCCCAATTTAATATATTGTTTAAAATTTTCCTAATCATTGGTTTAATTTGAAGCTAATGGTAAGAAATTTGGAAGTCGTTAGAACAGACTGAAAACCGTTTAAATTCAGTATTTATAGGTTGAATATCGCTTAGAATAGAGTATTCAATTCAAGAATATTCAAGTCCATAAATCGTAAGACTAAAATCAGCAAAATAGCACTGTAGCTATAGGCATTAGCCAGTAGCAAAGCAAAGGCAGGATTGGGTTTAGGCTTGGTAATCTTCCGCTTGGGTTGATTAAACAAGCCAGGTCTTTTGTTAGATATATCGGAACTCATTTCAAACTGTTCTGGTTGATCATGAATCCATTGCTTTATCAGTTCAAATCCGATTATTTTGATAATAAAGCTAAAAAAGAAAATCATGATACCAATCGAAATTAGTTGAGGATTTGGTGTATTTAATTGACTACCTAGGGGATGATCAAAGAAAATAAAATTTACAATTTGAATTCGCAAAAGTTGAGGCAACAAACTTTCTAGAACTAAAAAGGTTAACCAACCCAGGACAACGCTCCACAAATTCAGCGAGGTAGCATATTGCACACTGGTTTTACGAGTAAGGTTTAGCCGTCGGTGCAAGACCCTGGCTTCTAGGGCGATCGCGACCAACAGGAATAAGATTTGAAAGAGAATCAGTTGGAGAGGTAAAACAATAGTTAAGTTATCTACCATAATGGTTTCCGTTTAATCGATGGTATCAGTTCCTCGTTCGTCATACTCGCTTTCCTTAGAGGCGATCAATGTTACATCCTGGGAACCTCTGACATTCCGCCTTATTCCTCCTAACGACGACGGGGATAACTGTCTGGCTTGTTTATACTATATTAGATTGGCAGGGATAAGAGGATAAATATTATTCTTACCATTCCCGGTTATATCCTAAACTGAGTTGGGGTAAAGTCTTAAGGATCGTCAATGACTAGGACAGGTATTGGTATTCGCACGGCGGCTGAGCGTACAGAACGGATCACGGGTCAGATTCATGTTTACGATGGCATCGGTAAGGGGAAGTCTCAAGCCGCATTGGGCGTGGTTTTACGCTCAATTGGTTTGGGGATCAACTGTGCGGAATCCAGTCGGGTCTTATTGTTACAGTTCCTTAAGGGACCGGGACGGAACTATGATGAGGATGCGGCGATTGAGGCGTTGCGACGGGCGTTTCCTCACTTGATTGATCAGGTTCGCACGGGACGAAGTGAGTTTTTTACCCAAGAGGAAGTGACGCGGTTTGACACGTTAGAGGCGCAGCGCGGTTGGGATGTGGCGAAAGGCGCGATCGCGTCCAATCTCTATTCGGTTGTGGTGCTGGATGAGTTGAATCCGTTGCTGGATTTGGGGTTACTCCCGGTTGAGGAGGTAGTGCAAGCGCTGAAAAATAAACCGCCGTCTCTGGAAGTGATTGTCACGGGACGCGGAACACCGCCAGCGCTGTTGGATTTGGCGGATTTACATAGTGAGTCGGTTCCTCATGATCACCCGGTTTCTCGGGAACAGGGAATTGAGGGAATCGAAATTTATACCGGTGCGGGGAAAGGAAAATCGACCAATGCGTTAGGGAAAGCGTTACAAGCCATTGGTCGGGGAATTAGTACAGATAAATCCCACCGGGTGATGATTATGCAATGGCTGAAGGGAGGAAGCGGATATACCGAAGACGCCGCGATCGCAGCATTGCGTCAAAGTTACCCGAATCTGGTGGATCATCAGCGTTGTGGTCGAGATGCGATCGTTTGGCGGGGACAGCAGCAGATTTTGGATTATGTGGAAGCAGAACGGGGATGGGAAATTGCTAGGGCGGCGTTAGCGTCAGGGTTGTATAAAACGATTATTCTGGATGAACTGAATCCGACGGTTGACTTGGAACTGTTGCAGGTTGAACCGATTGTCGAGGCGCTGTTACGCAAACCTCGTGATACGGAGGTTATTATTACAGGTCGTTGTAAAAATCAACCCGCTTATTTTGAATTGGCGACGGTTCATTCGGAGATGATTTGTCATAAGCATTATTGTGACAAAGGGGTGGATTTGAAGCGAGGGGTGGATTTCTAACATACACCTGCGGCAATTGTCTCTATCCTTTGTATAACAAGCATTACAGCCAACAACCCCAAAAGGAGCGATCGCGGTTTTGAACTCCCAAAGATAGACCCAAGTCTGAATCCGAGTTCCTCCTTAGGTTTGAGTGCGATTCCACCTTACGAGTGATGGTTTTCCCGTTCTGTGTTGATAGATTAGTAATAGCAAAGGAAAACGGCACTGGATGGAGGTTTTTCCACTGTGATCCATTGTCGGACATCGAAGGAGAGCGACGTCAGATGTCTGGACAGTGCTGGATAAG